>NZ_QHHV01000062.1:0-99419 GCF_003947245.1 Actinoplanes sp. ATCC 53533
CGTGTGGCACCAGCCCGGCAGCAGCCAGCTCTCGGGCACCTACCGCRGCGCTCCCGCGGTGGGCGAGTTGCTGGGTGCCACCATGACGCTCAGCGAGGGCACCCTCAGGCTCGCGGCGACCGGTGCTCCCATGGTCAATGGCGACGTGTGTGCGTTTCCCATCCACTTCAGCGGCAAGCGCAGCAACGGTGCCGAGATGTCGATGGACGGTGTCGACGTGCTCAGGATCGAGGGTGAGAAGATCGCGGAGGTGTGGCTGTTCTCCTCCGCGCAGGCGGATGAGGACGCCTTCTGGGGCGCCGGCTGAGCGCGGATCCCGGTGTACGGGTCGCGCGTCAGATGTCTCCCTCCGGCGCCGTTCTCGCCGCTGGGCCGCCTATAGTTTCGATCAGAGATCCTCAGTCTCGGTGCAGCCGAAAGGGCCGGCCTCATGGCACAGCAGCCGGAGTGGAACGTGCTGATGAGGACCTGCCCGTCGCGCCTGTCGCTCACCCACATCGCCAACAAGTGGACCGCGATGATCGTGATTGTGCTGGGCGACGGTAGGCACCGCTTCGGTGACCTTCGCGAGGCGGTCGACGGGATCAGCGGCAAGGTCCTCACCGAGACGTTGCGGGTGCTGGAACGCGACGGCCTGGTCGAGCGGCACGTCTACGCCGAGATGCCGCCCCGCGTCGAGTACGAGTTGACCGCGTTGGGGCAAACCCTGCACGGGCCCCTCCAGGCGTTGGCCCACTGGGCCGAGGAGCACATCGCCGAGGTCCTCGTGGCCCGTGACCATTTCAGCGCCCCGCCGTTGACTCCACACACCGCCTCGGTCGACTGAACACACCCGCCAGGTCCAGGTGCTCGCGGAGGAACCGGCCGGTGATGCTGGCGGGATCATCCGCGATTTGTTGTGGTGTGCCGAAGGCGGTGACTCTTCCCCCCGCGGTGCCGCCGCCGGGGCCCATGTCGATGATGTAGTCGACGTTCGCGATCATGTCGAGGTCGTGCTCGATGACGATCACGGTCGCGCCTTTGGCTCCGAGGCGGTCGATCACACCGAGCAGGACGCGGATGTCGAGCGGGTGCAGGCCGACGCTGGGCTCGTCCAGGACGAAGAGGGTGTCGGACTGGTCCCGGTTCAGCTCGGTCGCGAGCTTGAGCCGTTGCGCCTCACCGCCGGAGAGCGCGGGGGTGTCCTCGCCCAGGGTGAGGTAGCCCAGTCCCAGGTCGACGAGGGTTTGGAGCTTCTTGCATACGGGTGCGAGGTCCGGCACTGCCGCGGCGGCCTGCCGTACCGTGAGTGCGAGCAACCCGGGCAGCGAGAGCGCGGCGCCGTCGTGCGCGGTGCGGCGGATGTCGTCGGCCCCGGGCGCGTATCGGGTGCCGCCGCAGTCGGGGCAGGGGATGTCGACGTCGGGGAGAAACTGCACGTCGAGGGAGATCTGACCGGTGCCCTGGCACCGCGGGCAGCGCAACGAGCCGGTGTTGTAGGAGAAGTCGGACGCGGTCAATCCGCGCTCGCGGGCCGGATCGGTCGCGGCGTACGCCCGGCGCAGGTCATCGAGGATGCCGCTGTAGGTCGCCACGGTGGAGCGCACGTTGGTGCCGATCGGAGTCGCGTCGACCGCGTTCACCCTTTTGATGCCGGGCGCCTGGAGCGTGACCACGTGATCCGGCATCGCCGTCGCTGAGGTCTTCGCGCGTAGGGCCGGGATCAGGCTGTCCAGGACCAGCGTGGTCTTGCCGGAGCCGGACATGCCGGTCACCGCGGTGAGCCGGCCCTTCGGTATCTCGACGTCCAGGGCGTGCACCGTGTGCAGGGGGTGGGTGCTCAGGCGGATGCGGCCGTGGTCGAACAGTGCGGCGGGGTCGGCCTGGTCGCGTACGACGATCGGTTCCCGGCCGGCGAGGAAGCCGCCGATGAGCGAGGCGGAGTCTTCGCCCAGGTCCTCGACCGTGCCGGTGGCGAGCACGGTGCCGCCTTCGCTGCCGGAGCCGGGGCCGATCTCGATGAGCCAGTCGGCCTCGCGGAGCACCTGTACGTCGTGGTCGACCAGGACGACGGAGTTGCCGTCGCGGAGGAGGTCCCGGATCACGCCGATCAGGCCGTCGATGTTCGCCGGGTGCAGGCCGATGGACGGCTCGTCGAGGACGTACAGCACGCCGGTGGTCTGGTTACGCACCGCGCGGGCGAGCTGGACGCGCTGCCGCTCGCCGGTGGAAAGCGTGGAGCTGGCCCGGTCGAGACCGAGGTATCCCAGTCCCAGCTCGACCAGGCGCCGCGCCATCCCGGTCAGCTGCGAGACGATCATGGCGGCCATCGGGCGCATCTCGGCCGGCAGCGTGTCCTCGACCGTCAGGGCCCACGCGATCCCTTCATCGAGGGTCTTCGCGGTCGCCTCGGCGAGGTTGATTCCCGCGACCTGCGTGCCGCGGGCTTGCTCGCTGAGCCTGGTCCCGTGGCACGACGGGCACACCTGGCTGCTGATGAACCTGTTCACCCGGCTGAGGCCGCGCTCGCTGGAGGCGTTGTTCAGCGCTTCTCGTACGGCCAGCCGGGCGTTGCGGTAGGTGAAGTTCAGCTCGAACAGCTTCCCGCTCTTCGAGGGCACCGAGATGTGCCGCTTCTCCTCCGGGCCGTGCATGACGACGTTCCGCTCCGCGTCGGTGAGCTGCGCGTAGGGCACATCGGTGCGTACTCCTAGCTCGGCGACGACCTGGGGCATGACCGTCAATCCGAACATCGACCACGGCGCCACCGCGCCGTCGGCGATCGTCCGGGACGGGTCGGGCACCAGCGCGGCCTCGTCGACCTCCCGGAAGAGGCCGGTCCCGGTGCAGGTCGGGCATGCTCCGTCGGAGTTGAACGCCAGCGATTCCGCGCCCGGCGGGTAGAACACGGCCCCGCACACCGGGCACGTCAGGTCCAGGTTGGCGGCGACGTCGATGGTCGGCTCGAGCCGGTGCCCGTTCGGGCAGACGTGCGCCCCGAGCCGGGAGAACATCACCCGCAGCACGTTGAGCAACTCCGTCGAGGTGCCGAACGTGCTCCGTACCCCCGGCACTCCCGGACGCTGGCGCAAGGCCAGCGCCGCGGGAATGTGCCGGACGCTGTCCACCGCGGCGCGCGTGGCGTGGGACATGCGACGGCGGGTGTAGGTCGAGAGCGCCTCGATGTAGCGGCGCGAACCCTCCGCATACAACACGCCCATCGCCAGCGACGACTTCCCCGACCCGGACACCCCCGCCACCGCCACCAACTGCCGCAGCGGCACATCCACGTCGATGCTCGACAGGTTGTGCACCCGCGCACCGCGCACCTGGATCGCCAACGGTGACTCCTGCCGCAGGTCCGTCATTGTCACTCCTGGGTGGGTCGGGCCCTGGCACGGGAAGCCGAACAGTTCACGACCGCGGCGGAGCCCGGTTCGTGCTGGAGGGAGAGCTGTTCTCGCCGCTGGACAGCAATGGTCACGACGCGGAACCAGGTACCTCAAGGTAACCAAAACAGGATGTGGTCGAGATCATAAGACGACCCTGAGCGGGATCCAGGTGTCCGGCCTCGCCGCGACGGCCTCAGCGTCGCAGGCGCGCGGGCGTGCCGGGCCCGCTGCGGCGCACGAGCCAGGCCTCGGTGATGTGCGTGAACGTTGCCTCGGCGGCGCCGCTCGGGTCGTGGGCGGCGATGCGTTCGTAGATGCGGCGGTGGCCGCGGTTGGACTCCACGCACATGGCACGCGCGGGGTTGCCCATGTATCGGGCGGTGTTGACGACCTGGCTTTCCAGCGAGCGTACGACGGCCCGGGCGATGCGGTTCTCCGAGGCTTGCATGATCGTGTCGTGAAAGGCGCGGTCGTGCTCGGCGTAGGTGGTCGGGTCGTCGGCGAGCTGGTCCATCCGGTCGACGAGCTCGCGGAGCCGGTCGATGGTGTCCTGGTCTGCCAGCCGGGCGGCGAGGTGGGCCATGTCGGACTCCAGCAGCCGCCGGGTGGTGACGAGGTCGTCGAGGATCGCCAGGCTCTCGTCCTCGGCGATGGTCGCGGCCAGGACGAGTTCGTCGAGCATGTCCCACGTCGTCGGCGGTGTCACCAGCGTGCCGGTGCCCTGCCGGACCCGCACCAGCCCCTTCTCCTGAAGGATCTTCACCGCGTCCCGGACGACCGTCCGGCTCACCGAGAAGGTCTCGCCGAGCGCGGGCTCCGGCGGCAGCGGAGTACCGGGCTGGTACACGCCGCGGACGATGCGCTGCACCAGCTCCGCGGTCACGGCCTTGGCGAGATTCGCCGGTCGTCGTGCCCACTCCGGCGCTGGAGCGCCGGCGGCTGCTTGCCGGATCCCGGTCATGTCTCCTCCGATCGCCCACTGCTGGCGGCGCTGCTGCCGCGCTGAGTCTACGCGGATACGTTGACGTCATACGTCATACGAGTTACTTTCCTCTCACTTCTTGCACCGAGGGCCGCGGGCAGTACCCGGACGACATCCCGACCTTCGTCGCCGAGGTACTGATCGCGGCGCGCCGTTCGGCACCAGGCCGCGTGCTCGATGTCCGCGTCGCCCCGTAGGTCACATCCACCGAAGAAGGGAACCGTCGTGTCTCGTTCCGCCACGCCGTATCACCGAAGGCCCGCCGCGGTATTGATCGCTGCCGCGCTGCTCGCCGGGTCGCTGACGTCCCCGGCGGAGGCGGGTCGATCGACTCACACCATCGTCGTCGCACCCTCCGGAGCGAGGCATGCCGACGACCGGGGCCCGGGCACGAGTGGCCGGCCGCTGGCAACCGTTCAGGAGGCACAGAGGCGGGCGCGGGCCGCGGCGGCCAAAGGCAACCGGGACGTCACCGTCCAACTGCTGGACGGCAGCTACCGGCTGAACTCGCCGTTGCGGTTCGGTGCCGTCGACTCCGGCCGCCGTGGGCACACCGTGACCTGGAAAGCCGCGCGCGGAGCCAAGCCCGTCCTGAGCGGTGCCCGAGCCGTCACCGGTTGGCAGCTCGACGACGCCGCGACGGGAATCCACAAGGCCGACGTCGGTACCGGATTCGACAGCCGGCAGCTGTACGTCGACGGGGTCCTGGCCCAGCGAGCGCGGCTCGGCTTGGCGCGCAGCGACATCACGCTGAACCCGGCCGGCTTCACCGTCAACAATCCGAAACTCGCCTATCTGGCCGCACTGCCGCACCAGGAACGCATCGAATTCCAGGCCATGCTGACGTTCACCAACCGCTTCGCGCCGGTGCGGAGCATCACCGGCTCGACCGTTGTCATGCAGCAGCCCGCGTGGAACAACAACACCTACGGCTACGACACCCTCCAGTCTCCCTTTCGGACTCCGGTGTTCTCCCTGCTCAACGCCAAGAGCTTCGTGGATGAACCCGGCGAGTGGTACCTGGACGAGAGCGCGGGGACGCTGTACTACAAGCCACTTCCAGGCCAGGACCTGCGGCGCGCACGAGTCGAGCTGCCGCGACTGGAATCGCTGATCGAGGTCGGTGGCAGCTACGCCGAGCCGGCCACCGACCTCCGCTTCGAGGGGCTGACCTTCACCGGCACCACCTGGCTGCGGCCCAGCTCCCAGGACGGATACGCCAACCAGCAGACCGGAACGTTCATCACCGGCGTGCAGCCGGACCGTCCCGCCGACGCGTTCACCTCCTGCGCGGTCGGCTGCCGAGGATTCGAGGGATCCCGCAACAACTGGGCGCAGGCCGCCGCGGCGGTGCAGGTATCCGCAGCCGAGCGGATCAGCTTCCTCGACAACACCTTCGTGAATCTCGGCTCCGTCGGCCTGGGCATCGGCAACGACGCCAACGCCCACGCCACCGGGGTGGGACTTGGCGCCCACGACATCTCGGTCGTGGGCAACACGTTCACCGCGAGCGCCGGCGGCGGCATCGTGGTCGGCGGCGTCCGCCCGGATGCCCACCACCCGTCCGACCCGCGCATGATCAACAGCGACATCCGGCTCAGCGACAACCGCATCCACGCCACGGCCCTGGAGTACCTCGACCAGGACGCGATCTTCGCCAGCTATGTCACTCGGCTGGCCATCGAGCACAACTCCATCGCGGACATGCCGTACACCGGGATCGGGATCGGCTTCGGCTGGGGCGCCAACGACCCGGGTGGCAGTCCCGAGTACCGCAACCGTGGTCTCTACGATTTCCAGCCGGTCTACGACGCCCCGACGACCCTCAGCGAGGTCCGGGTCGCCGGCAACCATCTGCGGAACGTCGTGCGAACCCTGACCGACGCCAGCTGCATCTACACGCTCTCGGCGATGCCGGGCAGCCGCATCGACGAGAATTTCTGCGAGACCAGCGGGCAACTCGGTCTGTACTTCGACGAGGGTTCTCGGTTCATCGGCGTCGGCCGCAACGTCTTCGTCAACACCGCCGGGCAGTGGGCGCATGCCAACAACCAGAACGGCAACCGCACGGGCGACCTCATCGTGGTCGACAACTTCGCGACCAATCCCGCCATCACCGGCATCGTGAACGGCAGCCGCGGCAACGTCGCCGGGGGCAACGTCACCATCAGCGCGGCGAATCCGCCCCACGACGCCAGCCGGGTGATCTTCCATGCGGGCCCGACCGGGGGATACCGGAGCCCGGACCCGCATCGTCCGCCGGTCAGCGCGGTCCTCACCGCCTACCCGGCCACCGTGAGCGCCGGCGGCTCCGCCACGGTCACCGCCACGGTGCAGGACGTCAGCGATCGCGGCGTCGCCAACCTGACCGCCTCGCTGACGGTCGCCCAGGGCTGGCGGGCCGTACGGATCGGGAAGCCCCTGGGATCCCTGAGCCCGGGGGCCACGGCGACCCAGTCGTGGACGGTCACCGCACCCGCGTCGTTCACCACCCCGGTCAGCCGGGCGTCCCTCGAGGCGGCGCTGAGCTTCCGTGCGAACGGGATCCGGTACGCCGTCACCCGGTCGCTCCTGCTGACTGCCCTCAATCCGCTGTCCACGCTGCGGGGATACGGATCGGTGCCCAGCCGGTTCGCCGAGGCCGCGTCCGAGTACGCCATCATCACCTCGGGCACCGACATGTGGCAGGACGCCGGCGGCTCGTTCGATGAGTACGGCACCATCTACCGGGACGACGCGGTCGGCAACGCCGCCACCGTGACCGCGCGGGTCACCCACCTGGACAACACCGATCCGTGGGCCAAGGCGGGTGTGGCCATCCGCAACGACCTCACCGGGGCGCGGACCTCGGCCGGCTACGCCGTCATGGTCGTGACGCCCGGCAACGGAGTCGCCTTCCAATGGGATGCCGATGCCAACGGCTATCTCGACTCGTTCAGCACCGTCGGCGGAATCCGGGCGCCGGCCTGGGTGCGTCTGGTCCGCTCCGGAAATCAGGTCAGTGGCTACTATTCCACCGACGGAACCACCTGGGTCAAGGTCGGCTCGACGGTGAGTCTTCCCGGCATCGCCGCGGCGCAGGACGCCGGGCTGATCGCCACCTCCCATGCCGCCGGCGTGCAGGGGCAGTACACCTTCGGCAACTTCAGCGTCGCATAGCACGAGCGCGGGCCCGTCGTGCGGTTCGGTGCGGGGCGTTCACCCGGACCGACGCGGCGGGCAAGATTGTTCCCGCGAGAAGCGCACGACGGCGCTGAACGAAACGATGGGGGAAAGCGGATGAAGCGGGTCGCATCGATTATCCAGCTCCGGCCGGAGAAGGCGGAGGAGTATCTCGCGCTGCACGCCGACGTCTGGCCAGGCGTCGAACAGCGGCTGCGGGACAGCAACATCACCAACTATTCGATCTTTCTCCGGGACGGCGTGCTCTTCTCCTACTACGAGTACGTCGGCGATGACTTCGACGCCGACATGGCGGCGTTGTCCGCCGACGAGAGCACCCGCGCCTGGTGGAAGCTGACCGACCCGTGCCAGCAGCCCTTGCCCACCGCCGGCCCCGGCGAACGGTGGGTCGAGGCCACGGAGGTCTACCGCCTGCGGGAGCAGCCATGACGGGCGGCACCGCACCCACCCGGCACCGGTTGGACGCGAGTCTGTGGCGGCTCGGTCATTCGTCGATCGCATCGAGGGGGTCGTCGATGAGGCTGATCGCCAGCCATTGCTCGACGGCGGCGATGTGCACGGTCGCGGCGGAGACGGCCAGCGGCGCATCACGCGTCTGCAGCGCATGGAGGATCTCCTCGTGGTCCTGTTTCGCGCTGTCCAGGGCGTGACGGGTTCGGGTGCCTCGGACGATGCGCACCCGCTGGGTCCGGGTGGAGAGAACCTGCAGCAGCATGGAGAGCACCGGGTTGCCGACGGCTTCAACGATGCGCAAGTGGAAGGCGGTGTCATGGGCGACGAACTCTTCGACAGTGGCGGCGGAGCGGCCCCGGTCGAGGATGTCGCGGAGTTCCTGAAGGTCGTGCGGTCGCAGCAGCGCCGCGGCCAATCCGGTCGCCTGCGGTTCGAGCATTCTGCGCACCTGTAGCAGCTGCTGGGCGGTGCGCCCCTGCGAGACATCGGCGGCGAAGGACAGGGTTTCGAGCAGGAGGTGGGGCTCCAGGCTGGAGACGTAGGTGCCGTCGCCCTGCCGGGTGACCAGGATTTTCATGGCGGTCAACGCCCGAACCGCCTCGCGGAGCGTGCCGCGGGACAGGCCGAGCTGGCCGGCGAGAACGTCCTCCTTGGGCAGCCGGGCGCCGGGCGGAAGCTCCCCGGCCAGGATCATCGACTTGATCTTGTCCATCGCCTCGTCCGTCAGTGCCACGAGTTGCCTCTCTCTGTGCGGTGTGCCGGGACCTGCGGCTATTCCTGCTTCTCGCCCGAGGCGAAGCGGGAGATGATCAGCGCGACGATGATGATGGCGCCGTTGAGGAACTGATTCCACAGGGGCGGGACGCCTGCCAGGGTCATGACGTTGACGACGAGCTGGAGCGTCAGCACACCCGTCAGGGCTCCGAACACCGAGCCCTTGCCGCCGTTGAGGCTGACGCCACCGATGACGGTCGCGGCGAAGACCTGAAAGATCCAGCCGCTGCCCTGGGTGGCGGAGATGGAGCCGTAGTGGCCGGTGTAGAGGATGCCGGCGAACGCGGCGAGCAGGCTGCCGATGATCAGAACGATCCACACGATCCGGTCGACGCGGATGCCGGCGGTGCGAGCGGCCTCCGCGTTGCCGCCGATGGCGTACAGCGCCCGGCCGTGCCGGAGCCATGCCAGTGCGCTGGCACCCACCGCGAACAGCACCACGCAGATCCAGATGGCGGCCGGGACGCCGAGCCACGCGGTCTTTCCCAGGTAGGCGAACGACGGTGGCAGCTCCACGATGGACTGGCCCTCGGAGATGGCCAGTTGGAGTCCGCGCAGCATGGTCAGGGCGCCGAGGGTGACGATGAACCCGTTGAGGCGCAGCTTGAGGATGAGGAATCCGTTGAAGGCGCCGATCGCCGCGCCGGCCAGGAGGCACAGCGGGACCGCCATCCATTCGGGGAACAGCCCGAGACCGGTGAACCGCGCACCGCTGGCGGGCAGCACGAGCCAGACGGCGATGACGGGCGCCACACCGATGGTGGATTCCAGGGACAGGTCCATCCGCCCGGAGATCAGGATCAGCGCGGTGGCCAGCACGAGCAGGCTCAGCTCGGTGGACTGCTGCAGGACGCCGATGAGGTTGTCGGCGGTGAGGAAGGCCGGCGAGACGATGAACCCGATCAGCATCAGGACGAGGATGGCCGGGATCAGAGACAGCTCACGGAAGCGGCCGAGGTCGATCCGGCGGCGGTCGGTGGCCGCGGCGGTCGGATCCGCCGCGCTAGCTGCGGGCTCGGTGAGGTCTGTGGTGGCGGACATGACTACCTTCCGTGCTCGTCGGTGCCGGGTGCGGTGGATGCGGCGGAGGTGCCGACGCCCTCCATGGCGGCGACGACGTGTTCGTCCTGCCAGCCGCGGTCGAACTCGGCGACCGTCCGGCCGTGGAACATGACGACGACCCGGTCGCACCCGCGGAGGTCGTCGAGTTCGTCGGAGACGATCAGTGCGGCCTTGCCGTCGTCGGCGACCTGCCGGATCCTGCCGAGCAGGAACTCCTTGGACTTGATGTCGACGCCGTTGGTGGGCCTGATGGCGACCAGCACATGCGGGTCGGTGGCCAGGGCGCGGGCGACGACGACCTTCTGCTGGTTGCCGCCGGAGAGGGCGGCGACCGGGGTGGCGGCGCCGGGGGTCTTGATGTCGAGATCTCGGATCATGCGCTCGGCGAAGGCCCGGGTGCGGGCGGGCAGTACCGTGCCGAACGGGCCGAGTTGGTCGGTGACGGTCAGCGTCGCGTTCTCCGCCACGCTGCGGTTGTTGACCAGTCCTTGCAGGTGGCGGTCCTCGGGGATGAAGCCGACCCCGGCGGCGAGGGCGGCCGGAACGCTGCCGGTGCGCAGGGTCCGGCCGTTGACGGCGATCCTGCCGTGCTCGGCGTGGTGCAGGCCGGCGACGGCCTCGCCTACTCGCACGTTGCCGCTGGCCGTCGCTCCGGCGAGCCCGACCACCTCACCTGAGCGGACCGACAGGGACAGGTGCCCGCAGGCACCGGGAAGGGTCAGGTCCTCGATCGCCAGGAGTTCCGGCGCGCTGGTCCGCTCGGCCGCGGCGCCGCTGACAGCGGCGGCTGCCGGGGTGGCGGACTCGCCGGTCAGGGCCTCCACCAGCGCCTGGTGACCGAGTTCGGCCACGGGTGCGGTCAGGATGTGGGCGGCATCGCGGTAGACCGTGACCGTGGTGCAGAGGTCGTACACCTCTTGCAGGTGGTGGGAGATGAAGAGGAAGGCGATGCCCTGCTGGGCCTGGAGGTCGCGGAGCTTGTCGAAGAGCCGGCCGATGCCGCGGGCGTCGAGCTTCGCGGTCGGCTCGTCGAGAATGATGAAGCGGGCGCCGAAGGACAGCGCCCGGGCTATCTCGATGAACTGCCGCTGCTCGACGGTCAGGTCCTTCGCGCGCGCGGCGGGGTCGGACCGCCACGCCGTACTCGCCGAGGAACTCCGAGGCGCGCCGGCGTAGTTGCTTCCAGCGGATGGGCCGGAACGCGGCAGCGCTCTGCCGGTTCAGGAAGAGATTCTCGGCGACGGTCAGCTCACCGATGATCGTGGAGCGCTGGTAGACGCAGGCGACGCGGGAGCGCCAGGCGTCGATGTCGCCGACGGCCGGCGCCGGCTCTCCCGAGAAGCGCAGGGAACCGGTGTCGGGCGGCTGGAGGCCGGTGAGAATGGACACGAGCGTCGACTTGCCGGCGCCGTTGCGTCCCACCAGGGCGTGCGACTCGCCCGCGGCGATGCTGATGCGGGCGTCGCGCAGCGCGATGGTCGCGCCGAACCGTTTGCTGATGCCGGTCGCCTCGGCCACCAGGGCCGGATTCCCGGGGCCGATCGCCGGGGCGGTCGCGGTGTCCGCCATGGTGGTTGCCGTCCTTCGTGGTGGGATGCCGGGGTCGAGGGGTCTCGAGGGCGGGGCGTGCCCGCCCCCTCGACGTGACAGACGGGAGCTGCCGGCCGTCAGCCGACGTTGTTGCCCCACAGGGCCTTGTCGTCCACGTTGTCCTTGGTCACCAGCGGCGCGGGCAGCTGGTCCTCCAGGCCGTTCGGGATCTTGATGATGGTGGAGTCGTGGTCGGTCGGGCCCGGGTTGAAGGTCTTGCCCTCGACCGCGGCCTGGGCGTAGGAGAGGGCGTACTTGGCGTAGAGGTCGGCGGGCTGGGAGATCGTGGCGTCGATCTGGCCCTTGCGGATGGCGTCGAACTCCTGCGGGATGCCGTCGTTGGAGATGATCGTGATGTGGCCCGGCTGGCCCGCCGGCTTGAGCAGCTTCTTCTGCTCCAGCAACGCCAGGGTCGGTTGCAGGAAGACACCGCCGGCCTGCATGTAGATGCCGTTCAGGTCGGGGTGCTGGGCGAGCAGGCTCTGCAGCTTGGCGGAGGCCACGTCGCCCTTCCAGTCGGTGGGCAGCTCGAAGAACTGGATCTTCGGGAACTTCTCCTTCATGCAGGCGGCGAAGGCCTCGGAGCGGTCGCGCCCGTTGATGGAGTCCAGGGCACCCTGGAACTCGGCGACCTTGCCCTTGCCGCCCAGCTGCTCGCCGAGGAATTCACAGGCCTTGGAGCCGTACGCCCGGTTGTCGGCGCGGACCACCATGTAGACGTCGCCCTTGTCGGGCCTGGTGTCGACGCTGACCACGGGGATCTTCTTGGCCGCGAGGTTGTCGAGGGTGGAGGCGATGGCGCCGGTGTCCTGGGGGGCCATGACGACGGCCTTGGCCCCGGTGTTCTCGAACACCTGGACGTTGGCGACCAACTTGGTGACGTCGTTCTGCGAGTTGCTCAGCGGCAGGGCGTTGACGCCGCTGGACTCGATGTCCTTCTTCACGTACTGGGCGTAGGAGTTCCAGAAGTCGGAATCGGAACGGGGCAGGTCGATGCCGATGGCCGGCTTGGCAGCGCTGCCGGAGCCGGCCGGGTCGGAACTGTCGCGGTTGCACGCGGTGGTCAATGACAGCACCGCGATGACGGTGGTGATGGTGGCGGCGGTGGATCTGGTGCGAGCGAGCTTCATGGCCGTGTTCTCTCTTCAGGATGAGGAGCCGCCGGGCGGCGGACGAGGGTGACGTGCTCGCCCGCAGAAGGATGATGCCGCCGGGCGGGCATGCCGCAGTCCGGTTCAGGCGCATTCGGACCGGATTATTCCTCCGATGTATCTGGTCTGGAGAACGTTACGACGATGTTGCCAGCATTGGCAAGAGTCATTTCCCCGTCGATCTCATGACCTCGTACGGGCGCCCTCCGCGGCGCCGTCCGCAGCCTCCTGTTGCCCGTACGCGAGGCCTTGACCTGCATTTCTCTCGTTCCCAAGGCTACCTGGCGCGGGGTTCGACGGTGCTCGACCGGCCAACTCTGAGGGCATCGTTGTCAGGCGGCCTTTTCTCCGTCTACAGTCACGGTGGCGCATACATCCGATGACTGAAATTCGGCATGGCAAGGGAGCTACCCAGTGAAACCGTTACGCGCCGGCTCCCCCGGCGATGAGCGGCCCGCCACCTTCGGCCAAGCGTGAAAGGCGATTTCTTGACTGCAACATCCCCCCGGATCATCGCGGTCGACACCTTCGACGTCCGCTTCCCGACCTCCCGGGAGCTGGACGGGTCCGATGCGATGAACCCGGACCCGGACTATTCCGCCGCCTACGTGGTGCTGCGCACGGATGCCGGTGACGGGCTGGACGGCCACGGCTTCACGTTCACCATCGGACGCGGCAACGACGTCCAGGTCGCCGCGATCGGGGCGCTGCGACTCCATGTTCTCGGCCGTTCCGTTCAGGAGCTGTGCGCCGACCCGGGCTCGCTCAGCCGCGCTCTGATCGGGGACAGCCAGTTGCGCTGGCTCGGCCCCGAGAAGGGCGTGATGCACATGGCGATCGGCGCCGTCGTCAACGCCGTGTGGGACCTGGCCGCCAAACGGGCCGGCAAGCCGCTGTGGCAGCTGCTCGGCCACGCCGACCCCGAGTGGCTGGTCTCCCAGGTCGACTTCCGGTACATCGGCGACGTGCTGAGCCCGGCGGAGGCCCTCACCCTCCTCCGCGAGGGCCGGCAGGGACTCGCGAACCGCGAGGCGACCCTGCTGGAGAGCGGCTACCCCGCCTACACCACCTCGCCCGGCTGGCTCGGCTACTCCGACGACAAACTCACCCGGCTGGCCAAGCAGGCCGTCGCCGACGGCTTCACCCAGATCAAGCTCAAGGTCGGCGCCGACCTGGACGACGACATCCGCCGGCTGCGGACGGCCCGGGCGGCCGTCGGCGACGGGATCCGCATCGCCATCGACGCCAACCAGCGGTGGAACGTGGACGAGGCGATCGACTGGACCACCGCGCTCGCCGAGTTCGACCCGTACTGGATCGAGGAGCCCACCAGCCCTGACGACATCCTCGGACACGCCGCCATCCGACAGGCCGTCGCCCCGGTGAAAGTCGCCACGGGCGAGCATGTGCAGAACCGCGTCATGTTCAAGCAGCTCCTCCAGGCCGGCGCCATCGACGTCCTGCAGATCGACGCGGCCCGGGTCGGCGGCGTCAACGAGAACATCGCGATTCTGCTGCTCGCGGCGAAATTCGGGGTGCCGGTATGTCCGCACGCCGGCGGGGTGGGGCTGTGCGAACTGGTGCAGCACCTGTCGATGTTCGACTACCTGGCGCTGTCCGGCACCACCGAGAACCGGGTCATCGAGTACGTCGACCACCTGCACCAGCACTTCATCGCGCCCGTGGTGATCCGTGAGGGCCACTACACCGCGCCGCTCACCCCCGGTTTCTCCGCGACCATGCGGCAGGAGTCCCTCGCCGAATACCGTTACCCGGACGGAACGTTCTGGGTTGCCGACCGCGCCGGAGAGGACGCCAGATGACCGGCCTGACCGGGCTCGAGGCAGTTGTCACCGGCGGCGCCGCCGGCATCGGACCCGCCACGGCCCGCGCGCTGGCCGCCCAGGGCGCGACGGTGGCCGCGCACGGGCTGCGGCTGCGCCCAGCGGGGCGGTCGTGAGGACCACGACGCTGGGCCGCAGCGCGGTCAGGGTCACGCCGCTCGCGCTCGGCTGCGCGGGCCTCGGCAACCTCTACCGCCCGGTCACCGACGAGGTCGCCCTCGCCACCGTGCAGGCGGCCTGGGACGCCGGAATCCGCACCTTCGACACCGCTCCGCACTACGGGCTCGGCCTGTCGGAGCGGCGGCTGGGCATGGCGCTGCGCGGCCTGCGCCGGGACACGTACACCTTGTCCACCAAGGTGGGCCGGTTGCTCGTGCCGAATCCGGGGGGTGACGCCGGCGACGACCTCGCCCATGGTTTCGCCGTGCCGGCCACCCACCGCCGTGTCTGGGATTTCACCGCCGACGGGGTGTTGCGCTCGCTGGAGGCGAGCCTGGGCCGCCTCGGCGTCGACCGGATCGACGTGGCGCTGCTGCACGACCCCGACGACCACGCCGAGCAGGCTCTGCGCGAGGCGTACCCGGCACTGGAGCGGCTGCGCGCCGAGGGCGTGGTCGGGGCGATCGGCGTCGGCATGAACCAGTCCGCGCTGCCCGCTCGCTTCCTGCGCGAGACCGACATCGACGTCGTGCTCCTCGCCGGCCGCTACACCCTGCTGGAGCAGGATGCCCTCGCCGAACTGCTGCCCGCGGCCAGCGACCGCGGCCGCAGCGTCGTCATCGGCGGCGTCTTCAACTCCGGCCTGCTCGCCCACCCGCGACCCGGTGCGACCTATGACTACGCCCCGGCGCCACAACCGCTGCTCGACCGCGCGCTGCGCCTGCTGGCGGTCACCGAACGCCACGGGGTGCCGCTGCGCGCCGCCGCCCTGCGCTTCCCCTTCGGTCACCCCGCGGTCGCGAGCGTCCTGAGCGGCGCCTCCTCCCCCGACCAGGTGCGCGACACCGTGGAGCAGCTGCGGCGCCCGATCCCGGACGCCCTCTGGGACGAACTTCGCGCCGAGGAACTGCTGGCGCCGGGCGTCCCGGGACCACCACGCGCATAGCCCCTTTCATCACCCACCCCTTCCGGCTCCTGCGCGGGCATGGTGGCCGCGAGCGCATGGTGCGCGTCGGCGACCGCCCGCTCCGGCTGCTGCGCGCGGTGCCTACTCTCGGTCGGCGGTGCTGAGCCGATGGCGCTCCCCGCCGACCGTAAGGTCGAGCCGGACGTCCGGGACGCCGGGCGCGCTCAGCGTGATGACCGTCGCGCGGCCGGGGCGCACGTAGACGACTGCGCGGGCGTCCTGCGTGCGACGGCTCGGCTCGGAGTACGGCGTCGGGTCGCCGAGGTCACCGTTGTCCAGACCGAGGAGGTCGCCGCCGGACACCTCGACGGAGACGGGCCGGTCGTCGGTGGCGATGTTCCCGTGCTCGTCGCGCAAGGCGACCTCGACCTGGATCACGTCGTCGCTCGCGAGCCCGACCGCGGTGCAGAGCGCCGCGACGTCGCTCGGGAGGCTCCACACCTGGGCGTCGAGCCGCGCGGCCTCGCCGCGCGGTCCGAGCGCGTCGCGCACGACGACGTCGCCCGTTCGCCCGACGACGGCCAGCGGCGCGGCCCGGTACGGCACGACCGCGCTCCACCACCCGGCCGCGTCGTCGAAGGTCAGCGGGACCTCCTCGTCGCCGCAGGTCAGGATCAGTTCGTCGGCGTTGCCGCAGCAGATCACCTCGACCTGCTGTCCGGGCTCGTGGTTCCAGGTCCGCGAGACGGGGTGGGTCCAGAGTTGCTTCCCGGTGTCGGCGGTGTGCGGGCGCGTGACGAGGTATACCGTCGGCTCGTCGGACCACCAGGACCGGCGCAGGTGGTAGGCGGGCTTCTCGAAGCCGGCGGTGGTGAGCAGACCCGCCGGGGAGCCGTGGACGGGCCAGCCGTGCGCCTCGCCGAGGTAGTCGATCCCGGTCCAGAGGAACTGGCCCGCGACGTAGTCCTTCTCCACGACGTGCCGCCACGCCTCATAGGAGTGTGAGTTCTCGGAGCCGACGAACGGCTGGTCCGGGAAACGGGCGTGGTCGGATTCGTACAGGTGCTCCTTGTAGTTGTAACCGATCAGATCGAGGCGGTCGAGGAGCCCTGTCAGGCTCGACAGCTCGGGAAACGCGGCGGCGAACGTGACGGGCCGGGTGGGGTCCGCGGCCCTGACCAAATCGATCAGGCGGGCCGCGATCGTCGTCAAGCGGCGCACGTCGGGCCGGGCCGGGTCATAGACCCGCTCGGCCGCGGGCTTGGCGGCGTCGTTGTTGCCGGTCATCTCCGCGAACAGCGGGCTCGCGTACGGGTCGTTGGGGTAGTCGACCTCGTTGCCGATGCTCCACGCGACGACAGCCGGGTGGTGCCGGTGGGCCTCGACCATCGCGGTGAGGTCGACGGCGTGCCAGGTGGAAAAGTCCTTCGCCGGGCCCTCGTGCCGCGGCGGGTAGACATTATGTCCCTGCCACCATTTGTTCTTCGGGTTCTCCCACTCGTCGAACGCCTCGTCGATGACGTAGAAGCCGAGGGCGTCGCACAGCGTGTAGAGCTCGGGGGCGTGCGGGTTGTGCGCCATCCGGATCGCGTTGCAACCCATCGCCTTCAGGCTGAGCAGGCGCCGCGCCCAGACGGCCGCCGGCACGGCCGTGCCGAGGACGCCTGCGTCCTCGTGCAGGCACACTCCCTTCAGCGGCCGTGGCTCGTCGTTGATGAAGAAGCCGTGGTCGGGGTCGAAGCGGATGGTCCGCAGGCCGACAACCAGTTCGTACGCGTCCTCAACGGAGCCGCGCGGAGTCGGGTGCCGCAGCGTGGTCGTCAGCCGGTACAGGTGCGGGTGCTCGGCGGACCACGGCTCGGCGCCGATGACGCGCTCGACCGCCTCAACCTCGCGGGTAGCCCCGGCCGGCACCCGCACCTCGCACGCGAACCGGTGGACCCGGTCCGAGGTCAGCGAACGCAGTTCGTGGTCCAGCGTGACGGTCGTGTCCTCGTCGCCGTCGTTCACGACGACCTGCCGGACCCGCAGGGTCGCCTCGACCGCCGCCAGCGCCACCGTCTCGACGGTGGTGCCGTGCTCGGCGAGGTGCACGGCGTCGTGGACCTCCAGGTCCACGCGTCGCGTGAGGCCGGAACCGTTGTACCAGCGCGAGTCGGACACCTCCGTCCGGTCGACGCGGACCGCGACGACGAGGTCGTCGTCGGGTGCGTAGGCGAGCAGTTCGCTGAGGTCGAACGAGAAGCGCGCGTAGCCGGAGGGCCGAGAGCCGAGGTGGTAGCCGTTCACCCACACGTCGGCGTTCTTGTACACACCGTGAAAGACCAGCCGGAGCCGCTGCCGCTCCGCCGCCCCCGGGGCGCGGCTGAGTTCCGCGAGCGAGACGTGGCCGCGGTACCAGCCCACCCCGCCGGGGAGGTAGCCGGTGCCGCTCGAACAGGACGGGTCGAAGGCGTGCTCGACGCTCCAGTCGTGTGGCACGACGACGGGGCGCCACGCGGAGTCGTCGAAGCCCTTGGCCCAGGCCTCGGGCTCGTCGGCGAGCAGGAAGGACCACCGACGGATCGGGGAGGTGCGCACAGGTAGGAACCTTCGGTCTCGGGCGGCGGGAGGCCGAGCAGGGAACGGGATGCGGTCAGGACGGGGCTGGGTCGTCGTTGACGTCGTCGGGCTCGTCCGACGGCACGAGGGCGAGCTTGGGTGCGTAGGTGGCGAAGACGGCGGTGAGCACGATCCCGCCCAGCAGCGCGACGCCCGCGAAGCCGATGAGGAACCAGATCAGCCCGTACACCGCGACCTTCGGATAGAAGACCGTGACGACGACCGGCAGGCCGGTCACGGCAAGCAGCGCCAGCGACGCGAACGGGTGCCGGACGGACATCAGCCGCGCGTTCCGGAGCACGGTGCGAAGGTCGTCGTCGAACGTGGCGAGGTAGGGGAACGCATAGAGCGCGACGAGCGTCAGGCGGAAAGCCAGAATGCCGAGGACCGTGTACAGGGCCAGCTGGACCAGGCCGGGGACGTTGAGATCGTCGGTTACGACCCACCAGGCGGCGAGCACCAGGCCCAACCCGGCGACGACCAGACCGAGGATCGTGCCCTGCCGCAGGTCGCGACGCAGCGCGCGCAGATAGTCGCCCGACACCGACTCGCTCTCGCCGCGGGCGATCCGCATCGCCGTGCCGCTCAGCGCGGTGAGCGAGGCGCCGAGCGTGACGATCGGGAGCGACGTCGCGAGGAACAGCAGGTTGAGGATCATCAGGTCCGCGACCCGGGTGAGGAAGCGCAGGAGCGGGGAATCCGCCGCGAACATTCCGGGACTGCCACTCATGCTGCTCATGCTCGTCACCTTTCGTGCCGGGAAGGCGCCGTGCGGGCCCGCTGGAGGCGGCCCCGCACGGCGGTGTTCTCGTCCGGAGGACGGACCGTACGCGATTACTTGGCCTTGTGGGTCTTGCTCCACTCGTCGACATCGGCCTGAATGGACTTCACGGCGTCCTCGAAGCCCGCGTCCTTCAGCTTCTGCCGCATCTCGGCGATCGTGGCGGCCGGGTCGGCCGTCTTGCCGTACTGAAGCTGCGGGATGTACTCCGACAGCACCCCGGCGACCGCCGTGAGGGTGGGGTCGATCTGGTCCTTCTTCACGCGCAGCGTCGAGAAGGGGTAGACCTTCGCCACACCGTCGAGGGACTTGTAGAGAGCGGCCTTGTTCGGCGCGTCCGTGACCTTGTCCGGCTCGAACTCGTCCATGCGGCCACCCCAGAAGTTGGAGTCCAGGGCGTCCTTCGAGGCGTCCCAGCCCGCCGGGCGGTCAATCTTGCCGTCCGGCGTCAGGACGTAGTCGGTGCCCTCGATGCCGTAGTTCAACAGGTAGTAGTCCGTCTTGTCATTGCGGATCAGGTCGTAGACCGCGAGCGCCTTGTCCGGGTGCTCCGAGTTCGCCGAGACCGCCATCGCGCCGTGCGTCTTGATGTCGCGGTAGATGTTGCCGTTCTCCTGGCCGAAGGAGAAGAGCTTCGGGTCGGAGCCGGGCTGCTTCTTCGTCATGTTGTCGACGATCTGCGTCACGAAAGTCTGCGTGTGGTGCTGGTCCACTCCGGACAGTCCCGCGTAGAACTGCTCTTTCGTGTCACCGTCGTAGTTCAGCGCGTCCTCGCGCCAGACGCCGAGGTCGTTCCACTGCTTCGCCTCTTGGGCCGCGGCCACGAACTCGTCGCTGTTGTAGTACCAGGAGGTGACCTTCGGAGTGGCGCCGGAGTTGTCGATCTGGAACGGGTAGGAGCTGCCCGTCGAGACCTCCTGGAGCGTGAACCAGTCGCTGTGCCCCTGCAGGTAGCCGGTGAGGGCGGACTCGTTCGACTTCGCGATGTCCCACGGGTACGCCTTGGGCTTGTTCTTCTTGACCCAGGCGAAGTACTGCGTGAACTGCTCGAACTTGGTGACGGTCCCGTCGGGGATCCCCGCCGCCTTCGCCCAGTCGCCCCGGTAGAAGAAGCCGTGGTTCGTCCACTGGGTGTAGTTGTCCTCGGGGATGAACTGGATCTTGCCGTCGTCCAGCTTCGTGAGGTCCCAGTCGCCGGACTTGTCGACCTGCGCCCAGGTCTTCGGGGCACTCCTCTTCAGCATGTCCTCCGACAGCGGCAGGAAGGCGCCCTTCTGGGCGTTCTCCCAGGTGAACAGCCAGTCCGTACCCGCGGTGATGAGGTCGATGCTGGTGTCGCCGGACAGCAGCTGGACGTTGTACTGCGTCTGCCAGTCGGCCCATTCGATGTAGTGCAGGTCGAGCGTGGCGTTCGCCTGCTCGGTGAGGCGCGGGTTCAGCACCTTGAGCATCGCCTCGAGCCGGCCGTTGCTGGGCTTGTTGCCGAGCACCAGCATCGTGACCTTCGTGGGCTTGCCCGATTCTTCGTCGTCGGTGCAGCCGGTGAGGGCTCCCAAACCCAGGGTCAGGACGGCGAGTGCCGCCCCGACTTTGACCAATGTCTTGTTCATTGGAGACTCCTTCAACTTGATGCAGGGGATGTGACGCAGGCACGGGGGTCCCGCGCGATGAGGAAGGT
Source organism: Actinoplanes sp. ATCC 53533 (assembly GCF_003947245.1). Taxonomy (NCBI): domain Bacteria; kingdom Bacillati; phylum Actinomycetota; class Actinomycetes; order Micromonosporales; family Micromonosporaceae; genus Actinoplanes; species Actinoplanes sp. ATCC 53533. The sequence continues at coordinate 20,537 of NZ_QHHV01000062.1, forward strand.
GCTTGGGAGCGGCCGGCAGCAGACGTCGTCGGATGCCTAGCCCTTCACGGCCCCCACCGTGATACCGCTGACGAAATACCGCTGCACGAACGGGTAGAGCAGGACGATCGGCCCGGTCGCGACCACGGCGCTCGCCATCTTCAGCGTGTTGCTCGGCAGTTCGGTGACCGAGACGTAGTTGCCCGCCATCGAACTCTTCAGCGCGTTCGCCGTGTTGATGACGTTGTACAGGTAGTACTGGAGCGGTTTGAACTCGACGGTGCTGCCCAGGTAGAGCGACGAGAGGTACCACTCGTTCCAGTACCCGAGCGCCAGGAACAAGCCGGTGGTGGCGAGCGCGGGCTTCAGCATCGGCAGCACGAGCCGCCAGAAGATCCGGAAGTCTCCCGCACCATCGACCTTCCCCGACTCAGTGATCTCGTTGGGTATCGATCGCACGAAGCTCTTCATGAGGATGATGAGCCACGGCGTCATGAGCAGCTGCAGGAACACCGCGAGGTAGTTCCCGCGCAGCCCGAGGTCGCGCGCGATCCACAGGTACGTGGGCGCGAGTCCCGCGGAGAAGAGCGTGGTGAAGTAGATGAAGAAGGAGATCCCGTTCCGGAAGGGGAAATCCTTGCGCTGCAGCGCGTAGCCGGTCATCGCGATGATGATCAGGCCGATCGCGGTGCCGAACACCGTCATCAAGATGGTGACGACATACGAGCCGATGACCTGCCGCGGCGACTTGAGGATGAATTCGTACGCGGTGAGCGAGAAGCCGCGCGGCAGCAGGCTGAAGCCGTGCTCCCTGATCTGTGACTCTTCGGAGAACGAGGCCGAGAGGATCAGCACGAAGGGCAAGATGCAGAAGATCGTGAAGACCGTGACCACGGTGTACGAGATGCCCCGGAGCGCATAGTCGCTCCTGTCGGGCCGCACCTTCCGTGGCTTCGCGACGACGCCGCTCGCCGGCACGGCATCCTTCCGTTCGGTCTTCCCGATGACCTCGTCCACGCTCGGCGCTGCCGGGCGCCCGTCAGAAGAGTGCATAGTCCTCGTTGATCCTTCGCACGATCCAGTTGCACAGCATGACCAGGGCGAAGCCGAACAGGGACTGGTAGAGCCCAACCGCCGTCGACGTCGTGAAGTTGTTCTGGCTGATGATCATTCGGTAGACGGAGGTCTCGATGATGTCGGTGGTGCCGTAGAGCGATGCGTTGTTCCCGATGAGGTTCCAGAACAGCCCGAAGTTGCCCTTCATGATCCCGCCGAGCGAGAACAGCAGGAGGATGATGAAGGTGGGCTTGAGACTCGGCAGGATGATGTAGCGGGTCCGCTGCCAGGCCGAGGCGCCGTCGATCGCGGCCGCCTCGAACAGGGAGTTGTCGATGCTCAGGATGGCGGCGAAGTAGACGATGGAGCCGTAACCGGTGCTCTGCCAGAGGTGGAACAGGATGATGATGAACGGCCACAGCCCGGCAACCGAGTAGATCTTGACCGGGTCGCCGCCGGTCTTCTCGATCAGCGCGTTGATCGCGCCGGTGTCGTAGTTCAGCAGGTTGAACGCGATGACGCCGACGAGCACCACCGAGATGAAGTACGGCAGGAACATCACCGCCTGGCTGATCTTCTTGAAGTACTTCGAGCGGATCTCGTTGAGCATGATGGCCAGCGCCACCTGGAGGATGTTCCCCAGGATGATGAAGGCCAGGTTGTAGAGGATCGTGTTGCGCGTCAGGTTCCAGAGCTGTCCCGACTTCACGAGGAACTCGAAGTTCTGGAGCCCGACGAACGGGCTGCCGAAGATCCCGTCGCGGTAGTTGAAGTTGGTGAACGCGATCCACGCGCCCGGCATCGGGCCGTAGGCGAACACGATGAAGAAGATGATCGCCGGCAGGCACATGAGGATCAGCGTCCTGCTGTGGCTGATCCGTCTCCACCGAGACTTGCGACTCTCCGTCGCCCGCGCCCGCCGCACGTCCAACTGCATCACCACGGCAGCCACCTCTCTCCTGGGTGCGCCACTGCCGCCGGGTGTTCCCAGGCGGACGGAGCGTCCGGTCCTCATTGGCCGGCGGTCACGAGCGGGACGTCACCGGGAGCGGGCCCGGACCCGTCCCCCGGATCTGGTCGAGCCGATTCGCTTCCCGGCGGGCATCGCACCTCATCGCCGGCGCACTGTGTTGATCGACACAATCTAACGATCAGCGGCGCCCGTTCAAGTGATCGCAGATTGCGGGTTTGTCTCGATGTTTACGTAAACATAATTTGCTGATCATCGATGCTTCACCGGGGCGCCACGGCGGCTGCGAGCGAGTTGTTCAGCCGGACCGGAACCGGCCGTTCCATAGACGTTGCCACTCGATGTTGCGCCAGCCCGGGTGGTGCGGCGCGGAGTTCGAGCCGAGGACGACCCCCCAGAAGCCGTGTGCCATGCAGCGTTCCAGGGCCTGTTCGGCGATGCCCTGGCCGACCGGTCCATCCTCGAACTCGGCGTGCAGCGGGGTGTAGCCGATCCACCCCTCCCCGATCACCGCCGGCACGCTGTGCCGCTGTGCCCACCGGGCGAGGACCGACAGCCGGTCGTCCAGCGCGTACGTCATGGCGACCCGGTAGTCGCCGTAGTTCTCGTACAGCCACCGGTCCCAGCGGGCGGTGTCGACCCAGTCGTAGGTGTAGAACATGCTCGCCGAGACACCCGTGGCCTCCAGCCGCCACGGATCCGCCTGCTTGGCGTACTCCTCGAACGGCGGGGCGTCGTCCCGCAGCAGCGTGCGCAGCTGCGGCCGGGGGTATTCCGGCGGCGGTGTCCGCACTCCCGCCCAGCGTTCCAACGCGGCGAGCACTCCGTAGACGTAGACGTGGAAGTGGGCGACCTGCCCGTTGTCCGGCACCGCCGCGATGTCGAGATACGGCGGGATGCCGTAGCACGTGGTGGCCATGATGTCCGGATGCCGCTCCCGCATCAGCTCGACGCCGTCGGCGACCGCCTGCCGCTGCGGCCAGTACGGATCGGTCTCCCCGCCCGGCACCTGGTTCAGCCGGCTCAGGTCGACCTCGTTGTGCAGCTCCGCGTACGCGATCCGGTCGGCCAGGTCGGCATCCTTGAGGAACTGCACCAGGTCGGCCATCGCCCGCGCGATGGTGACGTGCCGCCGCTCCGGCGGGATCGCCATCAACGCGTCGTACCACTGCGGTCCGGCCAGGAAGGCCGGGCTCTGCTGGTACTCCCAGGACGACAGGATCACGTGGCAGCCGTGCCGGCGGGCCGCCTCGAACAGCTCCCGCAGCCGGCGCCGGCCATCGAGGACAGCGCCGCCGGCCACGTCGTACCAGCGGGTGCGCCGGCCGACCGGACCGCCCATGGTGGTGAAGCGCAGCGCCGAGGTGTCGATGTCGTGGTCGCCGAAGAGCAGGTACGGCATCGCGCAGATCCGTACGGTGTTGTAGCCACGCTCGACCGCCTCGGCGAAGGCCGCGTCGAGGTCGTGGAACGGCTCGCCCTCGGTGGTCGCGGTGTACCACGTGAAGTCCCAGAGAGTGATGGTCAGCCGCGGCGGCAGATGCGCCGGAACTCCGACGGGATGGGTGGGTGTCACCTGATGAGCCTTTCGGAGGGCAGCTTCGCGTCGGCGAAGGCGTCGTAGACCAGGCGGCGGGTGCGGGAGTCGAAGCCGACCAGCCCCATCGTGGACAGGCCGTTGTACTCCTCGTTGTATCCGAGCCGCTGCTTGTAGTCCTTCAGAACCCAGAAGGTGTAACCGGCCACAAAGCCCGGGCGAGCGGTCACCTGCTGCCAGTGCGACCGGAAGCTGGCCGCCTGCCAGTCCTCGGTGCCCTGCTCGGTGTCCGGTCCCCGCTTGCCCAGGTAGGACCAGGTGCCGTTCTCGGTGATCACGATGGGCTTGGCCGGGTGGTTGGTGTGCACCGCGTCGAGGGTCGGGCCGAGGTCGGCGTCCTTGCCGTAGAAGTAGCCGAAGTACTCGTTGAAGCCGATCACGTCGGCGATGTCGAACGCCGCGTCCCAGCTCGAGCTCGACGCCCAGGTCACCGGCCGGTTCTGCAGGTCAACCGCCTTGACCGCGTCCTTCATGTCCTGCAGCCAGGCACGGTAGACCGGGGCTCCCGCGCCGTCGATCTCCGACTCGTTCTGCAGGCACCAGAGGATCACCGAAGGGTTGTTGTGCTGGTTCCAGGCCATCATCGTGGCCAGTGCCCGGGACAGCCCGTAGCTCTCGGTCTGGAGCTTCTCCTGAGCCGTGTTCAGCCACATGTTGTCGATGTCGTCCATCACGAAGACACCGTTGCGGTCCGCCCACTCGTAGACGTACGGATGCCGGTTGTAGACCGAGTTGCGCAGCAGGTTCGCCCCCGCCGTGCGGGCCAGCCCCAGCTCGCGGTCGTACTCCTGCCTGGTCATCGACCGGCCGTGGCGGGCCGTCTCCTCGTGCCAGTTGAGCCCCTTGAGGAACACCGCCGCCCCGTTGACCGTCAGCGTCGAGCCGGTGACGGCGACCGAGCGTACGCCGTAGTCGGCGCGCAGCTGGTCGACCAGCGCGCCGGAGCCGGCCCGCAGTTGGATCGTCGCGGTCAGCACGGTGGGATGCTCGGGGCTCCAGACCCGGGCGTGCGGCACCGCGATCTCAACGCGAGCCACCGCGACGGTGCCGGCGGCGACGGTCACCGGCACGGTGATGTCGCGGGCGCCGGTCGCCTTGCCGGGCGAGACGACGACCCGGCCGGTGAAGCGGCCGCCGCGGTTGTCGATCACAACGCGGACGTCGAGCCGCCCGGCCCGGGCCGACACGAGCACTTTCGGGACGCTGACCTGGGGCACAGCCTCCAGCCACACCGAGCGGGTGATGCCGGCGTACGGCCAGTAGTCGATCGGCTTGTACGGCACCGCCAGCGGGTCGGTGATCGGGCCGTCGCCGGTGCGGTAGTCGGTGAACGAGGGCCGGCGGTGCACCCGCACCACGATGACCGCGGACCTGCCCGGCGTCAGCGCGTCGCCGACGGCAAGCGAGAACGGCGTGTGACCGCCCTCGTGCACACCGACGGCACGGCCGTTCACCCAGACCTCGGCCTTGTAGTTGACCGCGAGGAAGTTCAGCCGGACCTGCTTCCCCGCGCAGCTCGCCGGGATGGTCACGCTGGTGCGGTACCAGGCGTAGCCGTCCTGGAAGGCAGTGCCCTGACCGAAGTTCGTGCCGTCGTAGCCGGGGAAGTCCGGGGTGTCGCGCAGGTCCCACGAGGAGGGGACCTCGATGGCGGCCCACCCGCTCGTGCCGGTGCCGGGCCGGTGCCAGCCGGCGGCGAGGCCCTTGTCGGCCGGATCGAACCGGAACTGCCACCGGCCGTCCAGACTGTAGTAGTCGCGGGTCGGTTCGCGGCGGGTCCAGCCGTCGAAGGCCGGGACCACGCGGCCGTACTGGAAGACCACCCCGGTGCCGCCGATCCGCTCGATGCGGGTGCCGGCGGGCTCCCGGTCACCGTGCGGCGGCACCTGGGGCACCGACGGAACGGGGGTGTACGCGGGTGCGGGCGCGGCGGGCGCGGCCGAGGGCAGGGCGGCGGTCACCGCGGTCGCGGCGGTGGCCGCCAGCACGGCACGGCGGGTGACATGGACAGGAAGGTTCATGGGACGTCCTCCCGAAACGGGGAAAGGGGATGCGGCGGATCAGCCCTTGCGGCTTCCCTCAGTGAGTCCGCCGCGCCAGAAACGCTGGAGCACCCGGGCTGGTCGGAGCCAGAACCACAGCCGGCCGGCAGCAGAGCCCGCCGGCCGCGCCGGAGAGCGCGCAGTTGTCCCATCTGGTCTCCTCACCCACGCTCGCCCCACGGTGCCGGCGCAGCTTTGTTTCGGCCTTGTTGCCTGGCAGGGAGCCTGAGGCGTAACAACTTGCCTGTCAAGAACTAGTCATACAAAATGTTTTTATCTAGAGTGGCGGCGACTCCCGGTCTCCCCGGCGCCGGCAGCGGAAAGTGAGTGACAGTGAGTGCGGACACCAACACCGGGGACCGGATCGCCGGGCAGCCACCCGCCAGGTTCGGCGGCCGGGTCGCCGTGGTGACCGGTGCCGCCTCCGGGATCGGCGCGGCCTCGGCCCGCCGGCTCGCCGGCGAGGGCGCGGCGGTCGTCCTGACCGATGTCGACGCCGGCGTGGAGCAGGTCGCGGCCGGCATCCGGGCGGCCGGTGGCCGTGCCGACGCCCTGCTCGCCGACGCCTCCGACGAGCGGCGCTGGGCCGAGGTCGTCGCGCACGCCGGGCGGTTCGGCCCGGTCGACGTGCTGGTGAGCAACGCCTTCACGGTCGACGTCGCGCCGGCCGGGGAGCTCGGTTCCGCCTCCTGGGACAGGCAGCTCGCGGTCAACCTCAGCGCGGCCTTCCTGGGCTTCCGGGCCTGCCTGCCCGGTCTGCGGGAGTCGACGGCGACCGGTGGCGGCGCCGTCGTCCTGGTCTCCTCGGTGCACGCCACCATGGGGGTGCCCGGCCACCCGGCCTACGCGGCGGCCAAGGGCGGACTGGTCGCCCTCGCCCGTCAGCTCGCGGTCGAATACGGTCCGGCGGTGCGGGTGAACAGCGTGCTGCCCGGGCCGGTGCTGAGCCGGGCATGGGATCGGGTGCCGGCGGCCGACCGGCACAAGAGCGTTGCTGCCACAGTGCTCAAACGCTTCGGTGATCCGGCCGAGGCCGCGGCGTGCATCGCGTTCCTCGCCTCCGGCGAGGCATCCTTCGTCACGGGCGCGAGCCTCGTCGTGGACGGCGGTTGGAGCGTTATGAAGGACTCGGCTTGAACGGGGAAGGCATGATCGTGAAAAGGACTGCCGGCGGCTACCAGGGACGCGGCCTGCACGGCGAGGTGGTCGAGCTGCTCGGCCGGCGCATCCTGTCCGGGGAGATCGCCGGCGGGGAGACCCTCGACGTGCTCGGGCTGGAGCAGGAGCTCGACGTCAGCCGGACCGTGCTGCGCGAGGCCCTGCGGGTGCTCAAGGCCAAAGGGCTGGTCGACGCGCGGCCGAAGCGAGGCACCTTCGTGCAGGCACGGACCGAGTGGCGGCTGCTCGATCCCGACGTCGTGCGGTGGCAGTTCGAGGGGCGCGACGACAGCCGGTTCCTCGACGACCTGGCCGAGATGCGCGGCATCATCGAGCCGGCCAGCGCCCGCCTCGCCGCGCTCCGGCGCACCGATGAGGACCTCGCCGCGCTGGAGCTGGCCATCGACCGGATGGCCGCCGCGGCGCGCGGCGACGGGGATGCCGTCGATGCCGACGTCGCGTTCCACCGGGCCCTGCTCGCTGCGACCCACAACGAGCTGCTGGTCCGCATGGAGGTCGTGCTCGAGACCGGCCTGGCCGCCCGGGACCGCCTGGTGCACGGCGCGGTGCGGGACGACGACCCGACCCCCGCGCACGCGGCGGTGCTGGACGCGGTCCGCTCCCGCGATCCGGAGTCGGCCGGTGCCGCCGCCAGCGCGCTGCTCGCGAAGTCGCTGGTCGACGTCGAGAAGGCCCGGGCCGTGGGTGCCGCGGCGCCCGCCGGGGAGCAGCAGTGAAGATCATTTCGGTCGAGACGTTCCTCGTCCCGCCGCGCTGGTTGTTCTGCCGGATCGGCACCGACGAGGGAGTCGTCGGATGGGGTGAGCCCGTGGTCGAAGGCCGCGCCGCCACCGTGCGCACCGCCGTCGAGGAGCTCGCCGAGCTGCTCATCGGGGCCGATCCGCTGCGGATCGAGGACCACTGGCAGGTGCTCACCAAGGGCGGCTTCTACCGGGGTGGCCCGGTGCTGTCCAGCGCCGTCGCCGGCATCGACCAGGCGCTGTGGGACATCGCCGGCAAGGTTCGCGGTGCGCCGGTGCACGCGTTGCTGGGCGGACCGGTGCGGGACCGGACCAGGGTCTATTCCTGGGTCGGCGGCGACGAACCCGCCGAGCTGGAGCAGGCCGTACGGGAGCAGGTCGAGGCCGGCTTCACCGCGGTGAAGATGAACGCCTCCGGCCGGCTCGGCCCGATCGCCACCCCGGCCGAGATCGACGCCGTCGTCCAGCGGGTGGCCACCGCGCGCGCGGTGCTCGGCCCGGACCGCGACGTCGCGGTCGACTTCCACGGCCGGGTCAGCCTCGCCAACGCCCGCCGGCTGCTGCCGCTGCTGGAGCCGCTGTGCCCGATCTTCGTCGAGGAGCCGCTGCTGCCCGAGGAGCAACACCAGTTGCACCACGTGGTGTCCGCCTCGTCGGTGCCGATCGCGATCGGCGAGCGGATGTACTCGCGCTGGGACTTCCGGTCGGTCCTCGACAGCGGGCTCGCGGTGGTGCAGCCCGACCTCAGCCACGCCGGCGGCATCTCCGAGGTCCGGCGGATCGCGGCGATGGCCGAGGTATACGGGGTCAGCGTGGCGCCGCACTGCCCGTTGGGCCCGATCGCGCTGGCGGCGAGCCTGCAGATCGCCTTCTCCACGCCGAATTTCCTGATCCAGGAGCAGAGCCTCGGCATCCATTACCACAACGGCGGCAACGACCTGCTCGACTATCTCGTCGACCCGTCGGTCTTCACGTTCGTCGACGGCCACGTGGCCCGGACGACCCGTCCCGGCCTGGGCATCGAGGTCGACGAGAAGGCGGTCCGCCGGGCCGACGAGCTCGGTCACGCCTGGCGTTCGCCGGTGTGGCGGCACAACGACGGCAGCTTCGCCGAGTGGTGACTTCTCTAGGGAGAACAATGTGAGCCTGCTGGAACAGCTGAACCGCCAACGGCTCCTGGCCATCGTCCGCTCCGGCGACCCCGACACCGCGTCGGCCATCGTGGACGCGCTGGCCGACGAGGGCATCGACCTGGTCGAGGTCTCGCTCACCACCGTCGGCGCGCTGTCGGTGATCCGGCGGGCTGCCACCGGCAGCCGGGGCGCGACGGGTCTGGGCGCGGGCACCGTGCTGACCGCCGCGGACGCCCAGGCCGCGCTCGAGGCCGGCGCCTCGTACCTGGTCACTCCAGGCATCAGCGAAGGCGCCCGAGAAGGCGTCCGGCTCGGCGTTCCCGTGCTCGTCGGCGCGCTGACGCCGACGGAGGTGATAGCCGCAGTCGAGCTCGGTGCGACCGCGGTGAAGCTCTTCCCGGTCGCCCAGCTGGGTGGCCCGTCCTACCTGCGGGCGCTGCGCGCCCCCTTCCCCGACGTGCCGTTCGTGCCGGTCGGCGGCGTGACCGCCGACGCCGTGCCGGACTATCTCGCGGCCGGCGCCGTCGCGGTCGGCGTCGGCTCGCCGTTGACCGGTGGCTCCGCCGACGCCGGCAGCCTCGCTGCCCTGCGACAGCGCGCCCGAGCGATGCGGGCCGGTGCCCGGCGGTGACGGTGGACCTGCTGACCGTCGGCGAGACGATGGCCGCCCTGCGCGGCGGCGGCCCGCTCCGGCTCGGCGGCGACCTCCGGCTCTCCGTGGCCGGCGCCGAGTCCAACGTGGCGATCGGCCTCGCCCGGCTGGGTCACCGCACCCGGTGGGCCGGCCGGGTCGGCGACGACGAGCTCGGCGAGTTGGTGCTGCGGACCCTACGCGCCGAGGGCGTCGACGTGAGCATGGCCGTGGTGGCGCCCAATGAACTCACCGGCATGCTGCTGTTCGACCGCGCGCCGGGCGGCGCGACCAGGGTGCACTACCGGCGCGCGGGCTGCGCCGGAAGCCGGCTCGGCCCGGCCGACGTCGTCCCGGCCGTGGCGCTGGGCGCCCGGATCCTGCACGTCACCGGCATCACCCCGGCCCTCGGCGACGATTCGGCGGCCGCGGTCCGGTACGCGGTCGACGCGGTACGGGCCACGGGCGCGACCGTCTGCCTCGATGTGAACCACCGCCCGAAGCTGTGGGGACGGGCGCAGGCCCGCGCCGTGCTGCGCCCCCTGGCCGCCGCGGCCCAGGTGCTCGTCGCCTCCGAGGACGAGCTTCCGCTGGTCGCCGATGGGCCGGACGAGGCCAGCCGGGCGCAGGAACTGCTCGACCTCGGCGTACGCGAGGTCGTGGTCAAGCGGGGCGCGCGGGGTGCCTCGGCGTACACCGGCGCCGGGCGGTGCGACGAGCCGGCCTGGCCGGTCGCGGTGGTGGACACCGTCGGTGCCGGCGACGCCTTCACCGCCGGCTACCTCTCCGCGCTCCTCGACGGGCTACCGGTCGGGCAGCGGCTTCGCCGCGGCGCGACGCTCGGCGCGGCCGCGGTCGCCGCGCACGGGGACTGGGAGGGGCTGCCGACCAGAGCGGAACTCGACCAGGTCAGGCACGCCGCGCAGGAGTCACTACGATGAACGGTACGACGAGCGCCGTCAGCGGGTGAGCGCCTGCGCCGCGAACGGGGTCAGCAGCCGGGCCGGCGTGGCCAGGACCGCTCGTGGGCGTTGTCGGGGCCGTGGCGTTGGCCGGCGCCGTAGCTTCATCCATACGGGAAGGCAACACACTCGAATGCGAGACACCCAGGATCAGGACAACGCCGCGTACGTCCGCCGCGTACACGACAAGGGACTGCAGTTCGACATGCGGACAATGTCGCGTCGGCGCCTGTTGGCCGGATTGGGCGGGGTCGGCGCGCTGGCCGCACTGGGCGCCTGCACCACGGACTCCGCGCCCACGGCTGCCGGCACTACGCAGCCGAGCACCGCCGCCTCCGGCTCATTGACCGAGGTCGCATCCGAGACCGCAGGCCCGTTCCCGGCCGACGGCTCCAACGGCCCCGACGTGCGCACCCTCGACGGCATCGTCCGCCAGGACATCCGCACCTCCGTCGGCGACGCCGACGGCACAGCCGCCGGCGTCCCCCTGGAATTCTCGCTGGTCGTCAAGGACCTCACCGGCGCCGCCATCACCGGAGCGGCCATCTACGCATGGCACTGTGACCGCGACGGCAACTACTCGCTGTATTCCGAGGGCATCACCGACCAGAACTACCTACGCGGCATCCAGGAAACCGACTCCACCGGCACAGCCACCTTCACCAGTATCTTCCCCGGCTGCTATGCCGGCCGCTGGCCGCACATCCACTTCGAGGTCTACTCCTCACTGGCCAACGCCACCACCGGCGACGGCCCGATCGTCAAGACCTCCCAGATCGCGCTCCCGGAGGACGCCTCCGACACCGTGTACGCCTCCGACGGCTATCGCAGGAGCGTCTCGAACATGAGCCGAATCAGCCTCGGCACCGACGGCGTCTTCGGCGAAGACTCAGCCGTCACCGAACTCGCGACCGTCAGCGGCGGCGTCGCCGCCGGCTACAAAGCCACCCTGACCATCTCGATCGACCCGTCCGGCGAATAGTCCGGTGGTGGCTCTCGACCGGAGGATCATCATGACCACCATCGTCATCGTCGGTGCCGGCCGCGGCCTGGGTGCCGCCGTCGCCCGCAGGTTCGGTGCCGAGGGCTTCGCCATCGGCCTCATCTCCCGCAACCAGGAACACGTCGACGAGCTCGCCGCCGGCCTGACCGCCGCCGGTCACACCGCTCGGGGGTATGCGGCCGACGTCCGCGACGCGAATTCACTGACCACCGCCCTCGACCGCGCAGCGCACGAACTCGGCCCGATCGAGGTGCTCCAGTACAGCCCGCTGCCTCAGCGCGAATTCCTGCGACCGGTTCTAGAGACCACAGTGGACGATCTGTCCGGCGCGGTCGAGTTCTCCATCTACGGCCCGGTCACGGCGGTCCAGCAGGTGTTGCCGGGCATGCGCACCCTGGGCCGCGGCTCGATCCTGTTTGTCAACGGCGGCTCCGGCGCCCGCCCGAACCCGCAGGTCGCGGGCACGTCGATCGCGTTCGCCGGCGAGGCCGCCTACGCCCGGATGCTGCATGACACCCTCGCACCCGAGGGGATCCGGGCCAGGCAGCTCATCATTCCAGGCGCGATCACGCCGGGTCATCCCACCCACGATCCGGACGTCCTCGCGGATCGGCTCTGGCACCTGCACAACCACCCCGGTGACTTCCGCGCCTTCGCCGAGGAGATGCCCGACGCCTGACCGAAGCGGGTGATCCCCCCAGTGCGGTCAGCCGGTCGCGGCCCTGCCCGCCGAACGATGCCCGAATCCGCCGCTCAGTCAGCGTGTTCCTGTCTGACGGTGGGCGACGCCTCCGATGCGACCGGCGCTGAGCGCCCGTGCGTACGTCTCCCGGTCCAACAGAGGGAGCTCGCCGATGGCGTCTGTGGTGGCGATATATTCAAGCATCCGCCGCTGAGCTTCCTGTGATTGATCCCTGACCAGAAACTCGGCGTGCTCAAACTGCAAACCCTGTTCGAGCGACAGGGAGCTGCCGAAGTAGATGGATCGCTTAATTGCTCCGAGCGACTTCTTTGCTCTTAGGCTCAGATATTCTGCGCGCTCTATCGAACGCGCGAGCACCTGGTCCTGCGGCACCACTTCGTCGACCGCGCCCAGGGCGAGGGCCTCTGCCGGCGTGAACGGCCGGCCTTCGAGAACGGCGATCAACGCTTGCTGGGTGCCGATGAGACGAGGCAATCGCTGAGAGCCTCCGCCACCCGGTGTGAGTGCGAGCAGGACTTCCGACAGGCCGAGGACGAAGTCCCCGTCCGCCATGATGCGCAGGTCACACGCCCATGCCAGCTCCGCGCCGACGGCGAATGCCGAACCGTTGAGTGCCGCGATGAAGATGGTGCCGCTGGCATTCATCTTCAGGAAGGTCGCGTGGAAGCTGTCGAGCTCCAACAGGGTCTTGAGCCGGGTCATCCCCGCGAGCGTTCGAACACCGGGCAGTCTATTGATGAGTCTGGCCGTGCGGGCGACGAGCCGAGCGAGGCGTGTATTGATGGGCGGGAATCCAGTGCCGCCTTTTTGCAGCCAGCGGACATCAGAATGACTCAAGAAGCGATCAGGGTGCGTGCCGGTGAAGACGACCGCGTGGATGTCCGGATCGCGGTCTGCCCGATCAACCAGTTCCTTCAACTGTTTGGCGATCGCGGCATCGAACAACGCATGCGGGCCTCCGTCGATACGAGCGACAAGCACCCCGGCGTGGCCCTCAACGGCAATGTGTCCTGCGGGCTGCGGTGCCGACGTGTCCATGTGAACCTCCGGTGAGTGGGCTGTGGTTGACGGTTGTGGGCACTCGTGCTGGCCGTCAGGGCTGGAGCTGGGCGAGGCGGGTTTGGATCGGCTGGTGCAGGCCGGCGCGGACCGCGCGGGTGAAGTCGTCGGCCAGGATCTCCAGGTCGCCGTTCTCGACACCGTCGAGGACCTGGCAGACGACGTCGGCGGGGTCCGACTTGGCGGCGTCGATGGTGGCGACCATGTCGGTGTCGACGAACCCGACGTGGACGCCGACTACCTGCACGCCGCGGGGTCCGAGTTCCAGGCGCATGGACTCGGTGGCGCTCCACACCGCCGCTTTGGAAACCCCGTAGGTGCCGGCCGTGGGGAGCCAGGACGCCACCGAGGCCATGTTGATCACGATGCCGGCACGCTGCGCGAGGCGGTCGGCGAAGGCCGAGGCCACGGCGAGCGTGCCGAACAGGTTCGTCTCCAGTTCGCCGCGCAGGGTGGCGGTGTCGGCGTCGAGGACCGAAGCGCCGCGGGCGATGCCGGCGTTGTTCACCACGACGCTCACGTCCTGCGCGATCTGCGCGGCGCGGGCCACCGAGGCGGCGTCGGTGACGTCGAGCTGCAGCGGGACCACGCGCGGGTCGCCGGCGGCGATCGTCTGCGGGTCGCGGGCGGCGGCATAGACCTTCGCGACCCCGCGGTCGAGGAGTTGACGGACGAACTCCCGGCCGATGCCGCGGTTGGCGCCGGTCACGAGGACGGTCTGGTCGACGAGCTGAGTCATGTCACTTCTCCGGAGTTCAGAGCGCCCGGACGGGCGCTGATATGACGAGTACGTCGCTGTGCGGACGTATTTCGCAGGCATGCGGTAGGCGGCGGCGTCGAGGACGAGCGCGTGATCGAATTACACTCGTACGACCATATGATGGGAAGGCGACCCAAGGCAAGACGCTGGGGGAAATTAAATTATGGCCGTACTCTCAACTTGAGTGGGGCGGCGGCCTGCCGGCAGCTCGCCGACGTCGCCCTTGAGCAGGGCATCCACAACGCCCTCACGCTGCTCGGCGCCGAAGAGCGGCGCTAGGGCCGGCCTGGCCACCGGGATCAGGGCCCTTGGAATTACGGAAGTAATTTCAAAGACGATAGATCTTGCCATCGAGCTCTTCTCAGATTATGGTCGTATGATCATACTCTTATGATCGCTTCAACGAGGTCTGATCCCCATGTCCGAGCAGACCACCTGCCCGGCGACCCCCACGAAGCGAACACCACGAAATGAGTCGTCCGATGAGCCAGCCGAGTACGATCCGCCTCGAGCGCACCACCCCGCGCACCGCCAAGATCACGTTCGCGAATCCGCCGATGAACCTGGTGGTTTCCGAGACCGTGGTGGCGTTGCACGAGATCGTCCGCGATCTCGACAACGACCCCGACATCCAGGTGGTCGTGTTCTCCAGCGAGGTCCCCGACTTCTTCTTCAACCACTTCGACGGCGCCGAGGCCGGCAACCTGCCGGTTCCCGAGCACGAGGACGACGCGCCGGTCTGGACCGACATGGTCATGCGGCTGAGCAAGGCGTCGTACGTGAGCATCGCGGCCATCCGCGGCCGGACCCGCGGCGCCGGCAACGAACTGGCCCTGGCCTGCGACCTGCGCTACGCCAGCCGCGAGAAGGCGATCTTCGGCCAGCCCGAGGTCGGTGTCGGCATCGTGCCCGGCGGCGGTGGTGCCGAGCGACTCCCCCGCGCCATCGGCCGCGACCGGGCGCTCGAGGCGATCCTCGGCAGCGCCGACTACGACGCCGACCTGGCCGAACGCTGGGGCTGGGTCACCCGCACCCTGCCGGACGCCGAACTCGACGCCTTCGTCGACACCACGGTCGCCCGCCTCGCCTCCTTCGACCGACAGGCGTTGGCGACCGCCAAGGCGATGGTCGGCCGGGCCACCCTGCCCCCGGACGCCGACCTGATCGCCTCCTACGGCGCGTTCGTGGACTCGCTGACCGGTCCGGGACTCCTGCCGCGCGCGCTGGCGCTGGGCGCGCTGGCCGCCAACGAGGGACTGGATGTCGAATACCGGCTGGGCGAATACCTCGGCGTGATCAACCAAAACCTCTGATCGATTCCTCCGCACGCCGGTGAGTGCCCAGAAAGCCGGCTCCGCGACGCGCGGCACTGAACCGAATGAGCCTCACCCAAAGGGGAAGACAGTCATGAGCCACCACCAAGAAGCACAAAGCAGCGCGATCACGTCATACAAGTACGCGCCCACCCGTACCGTGTCCGCCGGAGGCGTCGAATTCGCCTACCGCGAGCTCGGCCCGAAGGCCGGCGTCCCGCTGGTTCTGGTGACCCACCTGGCCGCGGTCCTCGACAACTGGGACCCCCGGGTCGTCGACGGCCTCACCACCAAACACCGGGTCATCGCCTTCGACAACCGGGGCGTCGGCGCCACCACCGGCACGACACCAAAAACCATTCAGGCGATGGCGACCGACGCCGTCACCTTCATCCGGGCGCTCGGCCTGACCCAGGTCGACCTGCTGGGCTTCTCCATGGGCGGCATGATCGCCCAGGTCATCGTCCAGGACGAACCTCAGCTCGTCCGCAAGCTGATCCTCGCGGGCACCGGGCCGGCCGGCGGCGAGGGCATCAAGAACGTCACCAAACTCTCGCATCTCGACACCGTCCGCGCGCTGCTCACGCTGCAGGACCCGAAGCAGTTCCTCTTCTTCACCAGGACCGCCGACGGGCGCCGGGCCGGCAAACAGTTCCTGGCCCGCCTGAAGGAACGCACCGACAACCGGGACAAGGCGATCGCCCTCAAGTCCTACTTCGCCCAGCTCGACGCCATCCACCGCTG
Source organism: Actinoplanes sp. ATCC 53533 (assembly GCF_003947245.1). NCBI lineage: Bacteria > Bacillati > Actinomycetota > Actinomycetes > Micromonosporales > Micromonosporaceae > Actinoplanes > Actinoplanes sp. ATCC 53533. Next base: position 36,408 of record NZ_QHHV01000062.1, read on the forward strand.
GGGACTGGAGCGCCCGCACGACCTCTCCGCCATCCGCCAGCCCGTGCTCGTCGCCAACGGCGAGAGCGACCGGATGGTGCCCACCCAGAACTCACTCGAACTGGCCCGGCGCCTGCCCGACAGCGACCTGGTCATCTACCCCGACGCCGGCCACGGCGGCATCTTCCAGTTTCACGCCCAGTTCGTCGCCAAGGCCCTCGCCTTCCTCCAGCGGTAGCACCCCACGGTCGAGGGGGCCGCGCCGTGAAAGGCCTCGGTTGTCGCTCAGCGAAGGAACACAAGGGCGTTCTGGACGCCGTATTCGAGGACCTCGTCGGCCAACTTCGGATCGGACAGGGCACGGGACAGCTGCAGCGTCCCGACCGCCATTGTGTACAGCGCGAGTGCCTGCCCGTACGCGGACTGCGGATCCGCCGGAGCCAGGCGGCCAGCGATCTCGTCCAGGATGACCCGGGCACCGTCCGTATAGGCGTCCTTGGCTCCGGTCGGGCAGCGCCCGATCTCGTCGAGCAGGGCAGCGGCGGGACATCCGTCGCCGGGGTTGTCCCGGTGCTGAGGCGACAGGTATTCGCGCAGAAAATCCTCCAGGCCCGCACGGCCGGGCGGCAGCTCCCTGAAACTCTCCGCCTGGGCGCCCAACTGGTCAGCGACGACGTTGGCGACCAAGTCGTCCTTGGACGAGAAATGGGCGTAGAACGCGCCGTTGGTCAACCCCGCGTCCGCCATCAACGTGGCCACGCCGGAGCCGTCGATACCGTCGGTCTTGAACCGATGGCCAGCCGTGTCAAGGATCCGCTGCCGCGTCGCCTGCTTGTGCTCCTTGTCGTAACGCGCCACCGGGACTCCTTCACATCGTTCCGCACGGTCGAACCCGCACCTAGCATACCCGATGGTATGACGTACATAATTTTACAGCGCCGGACGCGCAGTCCCCCACTCCGGCCGAGGCCCGTCATTCGCCTTCGCAGATACCCTCGACGGCGACCTTCTGGTACAGGTGCGGGTAGGCGAGGGTGCCATCCGGGTACTGCTCCGCGTGCTTGGCGAACTCCGGCGTGTTGAACGCGGCCTGCAGGGCCGCAGGGGACGCCCAGACCGCGACGTTGGTGAAGAGCCGGCTGCCGCCGATGCCGCGATACAGCTGCACCGCGAGGAGGTTTCCCGTGCTCTTCATGTACTGCGCGTCGGCCGTCCAAGCGGCCAGGACCTCGTCGGTCTTGCCTTCGGGGGCGACGAATGTGTTGATGATGGTGACTGGGCCGGTCGTCACGTTGTGCTGGCTGAGGAAGGAGGTGGAGTCGTCGAGGTTCTTGAGGTCGAGCATCATTCTCCTAATGGGTGTCAGCCCTTGTCGCTACCGGGACGTCGAAGTGCCGCGGACGATATGGCATGGCTGAGGAGTCGCTGGGATGGAACAGAGGGCTCACCGACCTATGCCGCTACGGGACCAGAACCACCTTCCCGCCCGCGTGGCCGGTCTCGCTCAGCTCGTGTGCCCGGCCGGCGTCGGCCAGCGCGAAGCTCGCGGCGACGCGCACGCCGAGCGCGTTGTCCGCGACGAGCTGGGCGTAATCGGCGAGCTGCGCCCCGAACCGCCGGCTACTGCCGGAGAACACGATGCCGAGCTCGAAGGCGCGCACGTCGGTGATCGTCACGATCCGCTCGGTGCCGCCGCGCAGCTCGATCGACACTTCCAGGGCGGACTGCCCGGCGGCGTCGAATACCGCGTCGATGCCCTGCGGCGCGAGGGCCCGGACGCGGTCGGCCAGTCCGTCGCCGTAGGTGACCGGGATCGCGCCGAGCGAACGCAGGTAGTCGTGGTTGCGTGGCGACGCGGTGCCGACGACGGTGACGCCGCGGGCTACCGCGAGCTGGACGCCGAACGCGCCCACCGCTCCCGCTGCGCCGTGCACCAGCAGTGTCTCCCCGGCCGTCACCCCGAGGACGTCGAGCACGCGGTCCGCCGTCTCCAGGGCCACCGGTAGCGCGGCGGCGGCCTCCCAGCTGAGACCGGCCGGCTTGAATGCGAAATCGTCGGCCAGGGCGTACTCGGCGTAGGAACCGGTGACGGTCGGGGCCATCACCTCATCGCCCACCGCGACACCGGTGACGCCCGGCCCGACCTCATCGATCACGCCGGCCGCTTCCAGGCCGGGGATCGCCGGCCAGGACGCGGGCGCCATGTCCGGCATCCAGCCGTTGCGGATCTTGTAGTCCACCGGGTTGACGCCGGCGGCCATGACTTTGAGTCGCACCTGTCCAGGCCCGGCGTGCGGCTCCTCGACGTCCTCCAACCGCAGGACCTCCGGACCGCCGTACTGTGCGTAAACGATTGCCTTCATCTCTGACTCCCATGATTCGGTGACAGCACAATCCTGGAGACGGATCGGCTCAACCTGACTATCAATTCGACTAGTTCGAACTGGCCGGACGGACAGCCGGAACCGCGCTGGGCCGCCTAGGCTCGGAGCCATGGACCTGATGACAGCTGTCGAGGTGATCCGGGCGCCGCTGGCCGAGACGCAGCTGCGGCTGTCCGCTGCCTTCGCCGAGGCCATCCCCCACCGAACGCTCGCCCAGCTGGCTGCCAACTGCCCGTTCGCACCTTTCAAGACCCTCGGGGAGTCGCCCGGCGCGCCGGGATCGTCCGTCACCATCGCCGACCTCGCCGCGATCCGGCCGTTGGTGCCCGCGCGGGGCACCTGGCAGGGACGGGCCACGATGGCGGGCGTCGAGGTGCCCGTGCTGGCTCTGGCCAGCGACGCCACCGAGCAGGGCGCGCTGCTGGTCCTCGTGCGAACCGAGGACACCCCGGTGCCGGAAGAGAACCTGGTGCCCGCCCTGGCGATCTGGGACATGGTGACCGCTCACCGGGAGGGCTTGCTGAACGAGGCCGCGCCCGAATGGCTGGCGATGTCCCGGGCGGCATCGGCGGCACGCGCCGTTGCCATCGCCGACCTCGGCGACGCGCACGGGGCCGCGCTGACCGCCCTGCTCCGCGTCCTGCGCGACCGCTCCCTCAGCGACGCTGATGCCCGGACTCGCGCCGTCGACCTCGCCGTCACCGCGCTGCTCGAGCTGCGTTCACGGGCCGAACTCGACCACGCGATGGCCGAGGAACGGGTCGGCGACGCTTTCGACCAGCTCGCTGAGTCACTGAGCCGCATCCTGCGCCCCCGCGGCGTGGTGCTGGAACTGGGCACGCCCGGCGCGGAGGAAGGCGCGGACCGGGTGCTGCCCGCCGACGTCGCGGCCACGGCCCGCGCGGTGGTCCGGGCCATCGTGCACGTGATGCTGGACGACCAACAGCAGGTGCGTCGGATCCACGTCGGCTGGAAGCTCGGCGCCGCCGAACTGCGCGCCACCGTGCGGGACGACGGCCCTGGCACGCTGTCCCGCAACGCCCTCGCCGCGCGTCGGGTCGACGAACGGCTGGGCGCACTGGGCGGACGGCTGGAGGTGGACGCGGTGCCGGGCTGGGGCACGACGGTGACCGTCGAGGTCCCGCTCGGACCGCCGGACACCCCACGCGAGGACCCGCTGACCGTGCTGGGCGCGCGGGAGCTGGAGGTGCTGGGTCAGCTGGCCCGCGGCCGGCGCAACCGGGAGATCGCCCGCGAACTGCACATCAGCGAGTCCACAGTGAAGTTCCACGTGGCGAAGATCCTCGAGAAGCTGGGTGTCGGCTCACGCGGCGAGGCGGCCGCACTGGCCCACGAGTGGGGTGCGGCCACCTCGCGCGCCTAACCTAATCCAGCCGCGGCCACGAGGAGGCGGACGCCTTTCGTGAAGTGTTCAGGGTGAAACCCTGACGTGCCTTCGCGGCAGAGAGTCAGAGTGCCTTCAGCGCGGCGAGGGCGACCTCGTCGTCCTGCTCCGGGGTGCCTCCGCCGACGGCGAGGGCGCCGAGGAACTGGCCGTTTTCGAAGATCGGTCGACCACCGGGCAGCAGGCTGGCGCCACTGGCGATGAAGGAGGCGATCCGGCCCGGGTCCTTGATGTTGGCGGCCAGGTCGGTGGTGGCGGTCCGGAAAGTACGCGCGGTGTGTGCCTTCGGCGGCACCAACACGGCCGCCGCCGAGCTGTTGTTGTCCATGCGGAGGGACGCCTTGGCCTCGCCGGAGGCGTCGACGACCAACACATACATCGGCGGCAGAGCCGGGTGGTCCCGCACGTAGCGGATGGCGGCCTCGGCGAGGCGCTGCGCCTGGCTCAGGCTGATCGTTCGCGTCGCGACCGATCCACCGCCGGCGGCGGAGGGTGCGGCCGAGGCGCCGTCGGCGAGCATCTGGCTGAACGCCACTCCGCCCGCCACCGCCCCCGCCATTCCCAGCATTCCGCGTCTCGTGGCCAGCATGTTGCCGGATTCCTCAGTCATGGCATTGTTCCTTGTCTCTGTACGGAACGTTCTTACGAATCTCGGAGTCGACTTCCGGGCGGCTTGCCCGTATCGACGGGACAGGTTGTTGCCGGTGACCATTGATGCCTGGTCCGGATCGCGGGCGACGGCGGGACCCCGGCGCCCAACCGGCAAATACTTCATGCATGAAGTACATTAGGCCAGTGTTACTTCATGACGCAACTAAAACTTTCAGCGACTCAATTCACACCTGAAGTAACACCCGATGCCCGCACCGAGATGTCACGGCCTCGGGCTCAGCGGAACTCGGCGCTGCCCGCCGCCTGCGTAATGCGCCTCGCGATCTGGGCCACCTGACGCACCTGCGTGGCGGAGATGCTGTCGAAGACCAGGCGGCGGACCGCCGTGACGTGACCCGGAGCGCTGACCTTGAGCTTTGCCAGCCCTGCGTCGGTCAGGCCGGCCAGGGTGGAACGGCCGTCGGTGGGGTCAGGGTGGCGGGTGAGCCAGCCGCGCCGCTCCATGCGGGTCGCGACCTGGGACAGACGCGGCAGCTGACTCGCGGTGAAGTCGGCTAACTCGCTCATGCGAAGAGTGCGCTCGGGGGCCCGAGACAAGCCGACGAGCACCCGGTATTCGAAGTGCGTGAGCCCGGCATCGCGCTGAAGCTGCCGATCCAGCGCCGCGGGCAGTTTGGCGAGCATGCCGGCCATGGCCATCCAGGCCTGGAGCTCCTCCTCATTCAGCCACCGGACCGGTTCCACAGCCTCGCTGCCCTGTTCCGGCTCAGCGTGCCCCCCGGAGCTGGGCTCGCCGGCGGGCACGCTGGGGGTCCGCTTCACAGCGCGGTTCTTGGCCATGAGCGGATTCTATGCGAGAGGCAGGACAGCTGACCTTCCTCGCGAAGCGGCCGACCATGCAGCCAAACAACGACGAAGACCTACCGGCGTACATCTGGATCTGCGTTTCGGTGCTCCTTCGTTGATGTCGGGTCGGGTTACAGCAGGCGGCGGATGTCGCCGACGAATCGGGGCACGTCGGTGAGGTGGGCGAACCGGCCCGGCGTGTCGTAGACGTGGTTGCGCCATGGGCCGTCGGTTGTCGTGGTCGGTGATGGCGGTGGTTGTCGGCTGTGCAGTGCCAGGTGAGCCGGTCGACCCACGGCCGGGCTGGTGCTCGGCTCTTCCAGGCGCATGCAGGCGGCGTATGCGGTGAGCAGGTGCGGGTCGAACGCCGGTGTCGCCAAATCCCGGTAGTAGCTCGGTATCGCGTCGAGATCGAACGCTGTGAGGTACCGGTCGGGTTCCGGCAGTGGTTCGTGCGGGCGGGGTGGGTCGACGGCGACCACAGCATGGGCCGAGCAGCGGGCGGCGAAGTACACGGCCAGGGGTGCCGCTGAGGCGTGGCCTACGACGATCGGGGCCTGGCGTATGCCGAGGGTGTGCAGCAGCAGGGAGAGCTCGGCGACCAGGTCATCCGGGTGGTACCGGCGGCGGGCCGCGGTGCCGCCGTGCCCGGGCAGGTCGACGGCGATCACTGTGGCATGTTGGCGCAGGTCGGCGGCAGCAGGCCACCACATGGTCCGGTGGAACAAGATTGCCGGGATCAGCAGGATGGGGCGCCCGTGGCCGCCCCAGGTGTCGAAGCGCCAGAGGCCGAGAGGGCTGCGCCAGGAACAGGTGGCGCGCAGCGGAGGCAGCGTCTGGTCGGTCACGACAGCACCCCCCTCAACCACCTTCCGCGCGATGACCTGCGAAGGCACCTATGTCCGATAGCTACCTATTCGATGCATGATCTGCTAGTCCAGCAGTTTGTCCAGCGTGATCGGCAGGTCCCGGATCCGCTTGCCGGTGGCGTTGTAGATCGCGTTTCCGATGGCCGCGGCCACGCCCACGTTTCCCAGCTCACCGATCCCCCGCACCCCGACGGGGTTGAACGGGGTGTCGGGGTGGTTCAGGAAGTGGATGTCGATGGGTGGGATGTCGGCGTTGACGGCCAGCAGGTAGTCGGCCAGGTTCGCGTTGGCCCACCGTCCGGAGGGCACCTCGACAGAGGAGCCCTCGAACAGCGCTTGCCCGATGCCGAAGATCGCGCCGCCGACCATCTGGCTGCGCGCTGCCTTGAGGTTCACGATCTGGCCGGCGTCGGCGACCGTGGTCAGCCGCCGCACTCTGGGCTCACCGGTCCTGCGGTGCACCGCCATCTCACAGAAGTGCGCGCCGAAGCTGTGGAACTCGTACCGCTCCGGATCCCCGCCGGTGCCCCGTTCACTCGCCTCCACACCGGCGCTGTTCAGCCGGCCGAGCAGCCTGCCGAAACTCAACCGCCGGTCGGCGGCGACCAGGTCGCCGTGGTCGTAGCGGACGGCCGCCGGATCCAAGCCGTGGAACGGGGAACGTTCGTCCTGGACCGCCACGTCGATGAGCGCCTTGATCGCCGAAGCGGCGGCAACCCGGGTGGCCGACGCCACGGTAGCGGTGGACTGTGAGCCGAACGCGCCGGCGCTCGGCGGCAGGAGCGAGTCGCCGAGTTCCGGCTTGACGCGCCCCAGCGGGATGCCGAGGCTGTCCGCGCCCATGATGGCGAGCACCGTCCACATCCCGGTGCCGAGGTCGGCCGTGGCGGTCGCCACCGACGCGGTGCCGTCGGGCCTCAGGCGCACCCGTACCACGGTCTGGTCGGAGCGGTTCGCCGGGTAGACGGCGGTTGCCGTGCCCATCCCGAGCAGCCAGTCGCCGTCCCGCTTGGCCCGCGGGGTGGCGCTGCGCCGGTGCCAGCCGAAGCGCTGCGCGCCCAGCTGGTAGCACTCATCCAGGTGCTTGCTGGACCACGGCCGCTCCGTGCCGGGCAGCACTGTGGCGTTGTTACGCAGCCGCAACCGCACCGGGTCCATCCGCAGCGCCACCGCGAGCTCGTCCATGGCGGTCTCCAGGGCGAAGGACCCCGAAGCCTCCCCCGGTGCGCGCATGAAGGTCGCCGCGGGCAGATCCAGCGGGACGACCTTCTGCGAAATGTGCATGTTCTCGGTCTTGTAGAGCACCCGCCCGGTGGTGAACGGCCCGTTCTCGGGGGTGAAGCCGGTGATCCCGATGCTGGAGAAGCCCTCGTGCTTCAGGGCCACGAGCGTGCCGTCCCGGCGCGCGCCGAGGGCGACGGTCTGGGCCACGGCCGAACGATGTCCGGTGACCGTGAAGGTCTGCTTGCGGGTCAGCACGGTCTTGACCGGCCGTCCCAACGCGCGGGCTGCGGCGGCGGTGACCAGGTCGTGTGTCCAGGTGGCGGCCTTGTTGCCGAAGCCGCCGCCGACATGCGGACTGATCACATGGACCCGGGCCGGGTCGATGCCGAGCGCGCCGGCGATGCTGCGGGCATGTCCGCCGGCGCCCTGGGTGCCGCTGTATACGGTCATCCGCTCGTCTCGCCACACGGCCACCGAGGCGTGCGGCTCCATGGCGTTGTGGTTCTCGATGGGCTGGCTGACCGAGACCGACACCCTGACCTGCGCGGCCGCCAGGGCGGCGTCGATCGAGGGCACGCCGTCGGCGAGGATGTCGAGCACCGGCGGCTCGTCGCTGCCAGGGCCGCCCTGAGGCGGGACCGCGTGGGGAATGCCGTCGATGAACGACACGGTCGCCGGGCGCGCGTCGTAGTCGACCCGCACCAGCGCCGCGGCGTCGCGGGCGGTCTCGAACGTCTCGGCGACCACCAGGCCGATGATGTGCCCGTAGTGGCGCACCTCGCGGTCCTGCAGCGGCAGCCACGGCGGTCCCCCGAACCCGCCGGCGGCGAAAAGCTTCAGCGGGTGAAACGGGGTGTAGACGGCGAGCACCCCTGGCGCGCGCTGCGCGGTGGCGACATCCATCGCGCGGATGGTCCCCCGGCCCACCGTGCTGAGCAGCAGATAGCCGTGGACCATCCGGTCCGGTGCGTTGTCGGCTGCGTACTTGGCGGCGCCGGTGACTTTGAGGCGGCCATCGACGCGGTCGACCGGCCTGCCCAGCGGTGAAATGGTCATGTCACTCCCCCAGGCTCAGCAGGGCACGGACGACCGTGCGCCGGATCAGTGCGACCTTGAACCGGTTGTGGGCCAGGGGCCGCGCGCCGTCGGCCGCGTGGGCCGCGGCCGCGGTGACGACGTCCTCGCGCAGCGGGCGACCGATGAGAGCCCGTTCCACGGCCGGCAGCCGCCACGGCCTGGTGGCCACGCCGCCGACCGCGACCCGGGCCTGCTGGATGACCCCACCGCGCAGGTGCACACCTACCGCCGCCGAGGCGAGCGCGAACTCGTACGACCGCCGGTCACGCACTTTCAGGTACGCCGACCGCCGGGCGGCCGCCACCCGGGGCAGCGTGACGCCGGTGATCAGCTCACCGGGGCGCAGGTCGGTCTCGACCTGCGGGGTATCGCCGGGTAGCCGGTAGAGGTCGGCGAGGGGCACGGTGCGCGACCCGTCCCGGCTGGTCACCTCGACGTTCGCGTCGAACGCCACGAGCGCCACCGCGAGATCACTGGGATGGGTGGCGACGCATTGATCGGAGGTGCCGAGCACGGCGTGGGTCCGGTTCTCGCCGTCGATCGCCGGGCAACCGCTGCCGGGCTCGCGCCGGTTGCAGGGTGTCTCGGTGTCGCGGTAGTAGCCGCACCGGGTCCGCTGCAGAAGGTTGCCGCCGATGCTGGCCATGGTGCGAATCTGCGGCGACGCGCTGGCCAGCAGCGCCTGGGCGACGGCCGGATATTCGCCGACGACCCGGCGATCGGTGGCGACCGTGGCCATCCGCTCCAGCGCGCCGATACGCAGGCCGCTCTTTTCCAACTGGACGCCATGCAGGGGAAGCCGGTTGATGTCCACGACCCGGCCCGGGGTGAGCACCTCGAGCTTCATGAGGTCGATCAGCGTGGTGCCGCCGGCCAGGTATGCCGAGCCGGCGCCACCGCCGGCGACGGCCTCGTTGACGGTGGCGGCCTGGGCGAAGGTGAACGGCCGCATCAGCCGGCCCGCCGGCCGCTCACGGCCTTCACCGCGTCGACGATGTGGGGGTACGCCCCGCACCGGCAGATGTTGCCGGACATGCGCTCACGGATCGCGTCGTCCGAGGTGGCCCCGCCGTCGGCCACGAGAGCGACGGCGGACATGATCTGGCCGGGCGTGCAGAAGCCGCACTGGAACGCGTCGCAGTCGATGAACGCCTGCTGCATGGGGTGCAGGCGCTCGCCGTGGGCGAGCCCCTCGACCGTGGTCACCGGGCGGCCGGTGGCGGCGGCAGCGAGCGTGAGGCAGGACAGCGTCGGCTTCCCGTCCACGTGCACCGTGCACGCGCCGCACTGACCATGATCGCAGCCCTTCTTGGTGCCGGTGAGCGCCAAGCGCTCGCGCAGCGCGTCGAGCAGTGTCACCCGCGGATCTATCCGCAGGCGTTCGGTCTTCTCGTTGACCACCATGACCACGTCGACCAGGTTCTCGCCGACCTGATCGGCCCGCGCCGCGGCGACCGGCGTCGCCTCGGGCTGGCCGAGGACGGCGACGCCTGCCGAAGCGGCCGCCGCGCGGCCGAGGAACCCGCGCCGGGACAGCGCCCCGTGCGGGGTTCGTGTCATCTCTTCGCGTGCCGGGCTTCCCGGCGTACCGCTATCGAGGTCCATCCCCACACGGTAGTATCAAGTACTTGATTCGGTAAACACCATTGATGCTGTACAAACGCTGAGTCTTCACAGCCGCCCGGCGGGCCGACAGGTTGGCGACCAACCGGCGGAGTCGCGCGACAACGCGGACTCCGCCGGCGAGGACGCCGGCAGCTCGATGCGCCGGCCACCCGCCGCAGCACCAATCCCGCGGTCACGGGAATGGGCCTGTCAAGAAACGGCTCCGGCTCACGCACGAGCACTTGTGCGGATAGCAGAAATCAGGGGGCGATCAGGCGGCAGTCCTTGAACACCAGGACGTTGCCGTCATCGCTGAACATCCGGCATTCGCCGGACACTCGGATTCGCTGACCAGGCTGCACGGTCCGCAGGTGGGCGAATGACGCACGACTACGTTCGCCGAATGGGAGGACGAAGATTGCCAGCTTCTCGCCGTCTGGGGCATCGGAAGCTACCACGATGGGCGTGGAGTACACGCTCTCACCGGCGCTCAGCGCGTATGCGTCGACGGTGAGGATCTTGCCGCGATACGTGCCCTCTGCGGTCTCGCGGTGCTGGATGAACATGCTGTGGATCTCTCGGACGCTGGTCATCGTTTTCCTGTAGGTAGAGGGTTCGGAGAGCTTCTCCAAGCAGCCGCCGACCAGGACCGCGCCGCGGCCCGGCGAAGGTGTCCGCGTCGACCTCGCTCAAGCCGATGTGGCGCACGTGCCCCTCCTCGACCAGTTCGGCGATGGCGCCGACGGTGTCCTCAATCGGCACGGTCGGGTCGAGGCGGGCGAGCCGGCAGATGTCGATCCGGAGTCCGCGACGGTGGGATCCGGCCGCCGACATGATCGCCGCAGCGGGCGTGCCGGCCCGGCGGGTCGCTGTGGGCAAGGCCGTCGTGCTCGGCGAAACCGCACAGCTTGAGCATCAGTCGCTCCCGAGGATGCGGTCGCGGGTGGCGGCGAGGGCGCGCGCCGTCGCGCCGGCGGGCCGGTCGAAGGTCGAGGCCGAGAATCGTGCGGGGCCGGTCTTGGCGGAGAAGGAGTGCGGGTATGCGAACTCGCGGAGTCCCTCTTCGCCGTGCTTACGCCCGTATCCGCTGTCGCCCCGGCCACCGAACGGCAGGGCGGGGTTCATCAAGAAGGAGAGGGCGTCGTTGATGCTGGTCATGCCCACCCGTAGGCGACGGGCGATCGCCTCGCCGTGGCCGCGGCTGAACACGGCACTGCCGAGGCCGTACGGGCCGGCGTTGATCAGCGCGATGGCCTCCTCGGTGTCGGCGACCTTGACCACCGCGAGCGTCGGGCCGAAGGTCTCCTCGGTCGCGGCGAGGGCGTCGGCGGGCACGTCGACGAGGATGGTCGGCCTGACGTACCGGTCGCCGGTCACCGTGTCGAGGCCGCCGACCGCGGCGGTCGCACCGCGGGCGAGGGCATCGCTGATGTGTTCCCGGATGACCGGGATCTGGCTGGTCAGCGGGACCGGCCCGAGCTGCGCGTCGGCGTCGCTGCCGACCCGGACGCCGCGAGCCAGGCCGGTGACCTTCTCGACGAACGCGTCGTACACCGATTCGACGACGTAGGCCACCTCGAGGCTGACGCAGCCGTGTCCGGTGTTCTGCAGGGCGCCCCAGACGATGTGCGCGGCGGCCTCGTCCAGGTCGGCGTCCTCGGCCACGATGGCACCGTCGTTGCCGCCGAGTTCGAGCAGCATCGGGGTCACGGTCCGCGCGGCCTGGGCGGCCACCGTCTTGCCGGTGGCGACGCTGCCGGTGAAAGCGACCTTGTCCACGCCGGCGGCTATCAGCGCCTGGCCCGTGGCGCCGTACCCGATGAGGTTTTGCAGGACGGCCGGGAAGTCAGGAACGGCGGCCTCCCACGCCCGCACGAGCCACTGCCCGACGCCCGGCGTGAGGTGGCTGGGCTTGAGGATGACGGCGTTGCCGGCGGCGAGGGCGTTGATGACGATGGCGCCGGGGGTAATCAGCGGGAAGTTCCACGGGCCGATGACGCCGACGACGCCGTACGGCTGGTATTCGATCCACGCTTGCTGGTTGGGTGCGGCCTGGACGGCCGGTACGTCCCGGCGGCCCAGGACCCCCTCGGCGTTGTCGAGGGCGTACTGCAGGTGCCCGATGGTGCCGAGGACCTCGCTGCGGGCGTCGTCGACCGGCTTGCCGTTCTCCGCGTGGATGAGCGCGGCCACGTCCTCACCAGCTCGGGCGATCTCGCGCTGCCACGCGCGCAGCCGCTGCGCGCGGCCGTCGAATCCGAGGTCCCACCAGGCGCCGGCAACCTGCCGGGCGGCGGCGACGGCAGCGGCCGCCTGCTCGCTGCCGTCCACCGGATACCGGGCCAGCTCGGCGCCGGTGGCCTGGTCGATGGTGACGACCTCGCTGTCGTCGAAGCCGACAACGCCGTCGCGCGTCACCGTTGGGGTGCTGTTCGTCATGATCCCACCTGATTCTTCTACTGCCGACCGGTAGTGCCCGGACGGGCGTCAAGCTGCCATCACCAAAGTACGCAAGCGGCTGCGTTCTATCAAGTGTTTGATGTCGCTAAAATGCTTCATTGCGGTAGCGGCACCTTGACGGCGCGGCGTTCGGCGAGGTCGTCACCGTTCCATCCGCCTCACGGCGACGCGGTCCACCGCGTACAGGATCGTGGTGCTGCCGATGATCCAGACGGCGAGCAGAGCCACGCCGCCGGCGAATCCGTCGTTGTCGAAGTACGAGATGCCCTGCAGGGCACGGATTCCGAGCCCGACCGGCAGGACGTCGGCCAGCGGCCGGAGCCAGTCGGGAAGGTACGCGACGGGCAGCGTCCCGCCGCCGGTCGCGTTGCCGAGGATCAGCAACAACACGGTGGCGACCATCGTGCCGATGGCGCCGGCGACCCGCATGATGAGCACAGTCGCCGCGGCGACCGACCCGGCGAGCAGGATCGCGACGACCGCGAGCGAGGCGAACGCGCCGGGCAACGCGTTGAAGCCGGTGGGCCCGGCGACCAGCGTCGTGACGGTGCCCGCGGTGGCGGCGAACGCGGTGAGGCTGAGCAGCCGCAACCGCAACCGCAGCCGGGGCGCCATCTGGTAGGAGATCAGCCCGAAGAGGAATCCGGCCAGCACCAGCCCGAAACCGGTATAGAAGATGGACAGGCTGCGGGTGTCACCGGACGAGGTCGGCACCACGTCGACGGGCCGCAGCGTCGCCCCTGACCCCTGGGCGACACCCTGGAAGATGCCCTCCAGGGTGGCCTGCACGGCCGGGCCGTTGGCCCCCGCGTACAACAGGTCCACCGTCCTGCCGTCGGCATCGACGACGACAGCGCCATAGACGGACCGATCCTCGATCCCGCGCCGGGCCGCGTCGGCCGAACCGAACGGGACCAGCTTGACCGACCCCCCGGCACGCGAGGTGAGACCGGTCGAGATCGCAGCGACCCGAGCCGGCGTGCCGACGACCCCCACCGGGAGGTCGCGCGGTCGAGGAGCGTGGAAAGCGGCAAGGAAGATCGACACGAAGATCGTGCCGATGACCAGCCCCACCATCGCGGGAACGAGCACGCCTCGCAGCGGGCTCGGCCCGTTCGGGGCCGGGATGGCGTCCAGGAGGCCGTCCCCGGCCGCGTGGTTCTCGCGAGTTTGAGTCACCCGGCGACCATAAGTCACACGCCTGGCATGTATCAAGTAGCTGATACGTGTGAATAACTTGTAAGCTGTGTCGCATGACGCAGGAGAACACCGAGCCGGTCGGCACCGGTGCCATGAACCGGGTGATCTGGGCGCTACGCCAGGCCGAGCAGACGCTGCAAACCCTCAAGGAACAACGGCTGCGGCCACTGGGCATGGCACCCGCGCACTACTCCCTGCTCATCTCGATCCACACCCACCCCGGCATCACCGGCGCCGAACTGGCCCGCCGGCTCACCGTCACACCACAGTCGGTGGCGTCGCTGGTGGCGCGGCTGGCCGACAAGGGCCAACTGGAACGACGCAGCCACCCCCGACACCGGCACGTCCAGGAACTGCACCTCACCGATGCCGGCCGCCAGGCACTGCACGCGTCCGACGCGGTGATCGCCGCGATCGAACACCGCATCACCACCCGGCTGGGGCCCGACGACACCGCACGATTCACCGCCACGCTCGGCGAAGTGGTCGACGCAGTCCGCGATACGCAGCCGTAGCGAGCCCTGGAGAGGCTCGCCGACCTCAGCGTGCGTCGTGCTCCGCGCCGGCTGCCCGCCCACTTGAGGTCTGTGCGCCAAAGGCTTGCCTCCCGGCAAAGGCTTGACGACCGTGTCGTACGCTCGCGGGATGGAGCAGCTTGACGGGGGGCCGGTATCCGCAGCGGCGCTGGAGCGGGTGACCTGGGCGTTGCGGCGGGCCGAGCTCGCCGTGCAGACCCTGAAGGAGCAGCGGCTGCGGTCGGCGCTGGGCCTGCCGGTGGCGCACTACACGCTGCTGATCTCCATCCATGCCGAACCCGGCCTGGCCGGCGCGGAGCTGGCGCGCCGGCTGAATGTCACACCGCAAGCCGTGGCCTCGCTGGCGGACCGCCTGGAGAGCCGGGGCCAGCTGGAACGCAGGCCGCATCCCCGCCATCGCCACGTGCAGGAACTCCACCTCACGGATGCCGGCCGCGACCTTCTTCGCCAGGCCGACATCCTGGTCGAGGAGGTCGAAAAGAAGATCACCACGCGACTGGGACGCACCGACACCGTCCGGCTCCGGGCCTTGCTCGAAAAGGTCGCCGCCATAGCCCAGGAAACGTGACCTGGCACCTACTCCCGACCCGGCCCATAGCGCCCATGGCGATGGCCGCAGAGAACCTGGCGGAAGGGTACCGACCGCCGCGGCCGGTGAAATGTGGTCAGGACACCCGGTTGCGGCCACCGCGTTTGGCCTGGTAGAGCTGGGCGTCGGCGGCCTCGATCAGCTGCTCGGGACTGTTGTCGGGGCCGGGTAGCACGCAGGCCACGCCGATGCTGACGGTCAGGCGGCCGGTGGACGACTTCTCGTGCGGCTCTTCGAGGGCCTCGACGGCGGCCCGTACCCGTTCGGCGGCCTTGTGCGCGGCCTCGAGATCGTCGCAGTGCAGGACGATCGCGAATTCCTCGCCGCCGTAGCGGGCCACCAGGTCGTCGCCACGGACGGCCGCGGCCGCGGCTGCGGCTGCGGCGACCTGGCGCAGGCAGGCGTCGCCGGCGGGGTGGCCGTAGTGGTCGTTGTACAGCTTGAAGTGGTCCACGTCGATCATGGCGATGGCTACCTGACCGCCGGTGTGCGGGTCGCGTTGCCATTCGGCGGCGAGCCTGTCATCGAGTTGGCGGCGGTTGGCCAGGCCGGTCAGCGGGTCGGTGATGCTCAGCTGCTGGAGCCGGCGGTTGGCGACCTCCAGTTCCTCGGTGCGCTCGGCCACCTTGCGCTCGAGCGACGCGTACAGCCGGGCGTTGTCCATCGACACCGAGAGCTGGCCGGCGATCAGCAACACCGCGTCGAGCCGGTCGACGGTGAACGCGTTGCGGCTGAGCCGGTTCTCCAGCAACACCATGGCGCGGGGGTCGCCCTGGCTGAGGATCGGCACGGCCAGCAGCGAGCAGCAGTCCAGCGCCCGCACGTACGGGTCGCGGGCGAATCGGTCGTCCTGAGTGGCGTCCTCCACCAGCAGCGGGGTCCGGGTGCGCTCGGCGTACCGAAAAGCGGTCAGCGGCAACAGCCCGCGGTCCCCGGCCTCGGCCAGCGGGATGCCCACGCCTGCGTCGTCGGACAGGTACCACCCGGCATCGCCGCGCAGCAGCACGCGCACGATGCTGGCGCCGGTGAGGGTGCGCAGCACCTCGCCGACCCGTTCGCGCAACCGGTCGAGGTTGGTTTCCGAGCTGAGCGCCTGGGACGCCTTCAGCACGGCGAGCAGGTCGATGGATTCCGCCGAAACGCGGGCGGTGGCAGTCGAGATCCGGCGGCCCGGGTTGTCGGCGGCGCCGCGCAGGAACGGGTACGCCGCTTCGAGCTGGCGCACCTTCGCGGTGGCGCCCCAACCCTGGTAGCCGCGCAGGGCCTCGGTGAGCAGGTGCCTGCCGATGTACTTGCTGCCCGATGCCAGGTGGAAGGTGGCGGCCCGCTCGGCGATCAGGGCCTGATGCCCGGGGCGGCGGCGGTTGGCGACCTCGCCGAGCGCGGTGTCGAAGGCCGCCGTGGCCTCATGCGGGGCGCCGGCCGCCCAGGCCCGTTCAGCGTCGATGAGGCGCACCTGGTGGCCGAAGGTGGCCGGGTTGTCGGCGGCTCGCCGGGCCAGCCATTCCCGGCAGGCGTCGAGCTCGACCGCTGCTTCGGCACGGCCGCCGCGGACCTGGTCGGCGAGGGCGAGGGCGCGCAGCAGGTACGCGCGGGACCTCGTGTAGGACGCCTGGATGAGATGCAGCATCGGCATCGCGGCGGCCGAGTGCCGGTCGAGGGCTTCCGGCTCGCCGAGTATCGCCGCCGCCAGGGCCCGGTTGATGTGGTGGTAGACGGTGGCGATCGGGTGGCCCTCGACGGTGGCCAGGTATCCGGGACTGTCGAAGGCGGCCGTCGGATCGTCAGAGTCGTCGCGCAGCACGTCGACCAGCTGCCGGAACAGCAGAGAGATGGCCCTGACATGCTCATTGCCGGTCCGCGCCGCGAACCTCAGCCCGGCTTGGACCTCCGCGGCGTAGCTGTCCAGGGTGGCCGCGGTGTCCAGCCCGGGCGGCGTCGTGGCGTTGAAGGTGGAGCAGGCGAACAGTACCTCGCCGGCGCGTACCAGCCCTTCGTGTGCCTGCCGGGCCTGCTGGATGGTGTCCTCGAGGGGTTCGAACCAGTGACCGGCGGTGATCGAGAACAGGAATCGGGCCTGTGCGGTCTCCGGCTCGTAGCCGCGCTCCTCCCCGGCGGCCAGCACTCGGCGGATGGCGCCGTATCCGGTGAAGTAGTCCTCCCGGGCCGCCATGATCGAGCCGGCGTGCGCGATCGGGCCGACCAGGGCGGCGAGCGGGCCGTGTTCGTCCCACAGCCGGCGGGCCTCGGTGACCAGCCAGCCCATCATCGCCTTGGCACCGAAGAAGGCCGGCGACATCATCTTGTTCAGCAGCGTGGCGGCGGCCACCATCCGAGGATCGTCGATGTCCGGGCGCCCGCGGTCGACGTCCGGGTCCGTCACGGCGGCGAAGGCGAGTAGCGGCGCCAAGCCGCGCTCGACGGCTGCCGGCAGGTCACCGGCCGGGGGCACGTGCACGCCGAGCTGAGGCAGCAGGTCGAGGCCGATGGTGAGGGCCGCACGGGTCTGACGGCGAACGGTGAGGCTGGTGATCTGCATACAGACGGCCGGGAGAAGGTCGAGCGGGTCAGGATCTCGCCGGGCGATAGCCCGATACACCTCGTCGGCCTCGGCCAGCCGGCCCAGCACGCACAGCGCGGCGTGCCACTCGGTCTCTACGGCCGTCCGCAGCGGGTCGTCCGCGTCGACCAGGGCCACGGCCGCAGCCAGGAACTGCTCGGCAGCCACGTAGTTGACCAGGCGGACACCGGCTGCGGCGGTCCGGAACAGGCCGACGACACGGCACCGCTCGGCGGTCTCGGTGACGTCGCCGGCAGCCGCCAGGTACTGCTGGGCGGCGACCACGCCGAACGCCGGGTGGTCGGCGAGTCGCCGGGCCGAGGCCAGCTGCAGCTCCCGGCGCCGGTCCGGGCCCAGTCGGCCGTACGCGGCCTGCTGCACCCGGTCGTGCCGGAACCGGACGGTGTCCTCGCCGGCTCCACGCTCCAGCACGAGCAGCCCATCCTCGAGAGCCGCACCGAGAAGCTCAGCGGCAACCGCCTCCGGCAAGCCGGCCGCGAGCCGCAGCAGCTTCACCTCGACCTCGCAGGCCAGGCAGGCCATGACGGCCAGCAGTGCCTGAGTGCCGGCCGGCAGCTGCCGCATCCGGTCGGTGAGCAGGTCGAGCACGTTGCCGTCGCCGACGAAGGCCCGCAGGGCCGCGTCGTCCCAGCTCCAGCCGGACTCGCCGGCGGTCAGCACGCCGTCGCGGCGAAGCGCGTTGACCAGTTCCACGCTGTCGTACGGGTTGCCGCCGGTGCGGGCCACGACCTGCTCGCTGAGCCGAGCGGCCTCGGCGGCGGGCAGTCTCAGCATCTCGGCGAGCAGTTCGCTGAGGTCGGCCGGGGGCAGGTTGTGCAGGTGCAACCGGAGCGGCGCGCAGTCGAGCCGATCCCAGCGGGCCAGCATGACCGACCACGGGTGGGCGGCGTCGACCTCGGCGTCCCGGTACGCCCCGACGACCAGCAGCCCGGTCAGCTGGTCGTCGCAGACCACGGCGTCGAGGAAGGCGATCGGATTGGCAGGTGCCCACTGGAGGTCGTCGACGACCATGACCAGCGGCCGGTCGGGCGACACCACCGCGCGCAGCAGTTGCAGGCCGCCCTGGATGAGACGCGCCTGGTCGCCGCCGATGTCCTCCGGTGTGACATCGAGCAGCACGGCCAGTTCGGGCAGCATCGACGCCACCATGCCCGCGTTGCCGCCCAGCGACGCGACGATCCTCGACCGCAGCTCGGTCAGGCTGGCCTCGGGCTCTGCCAGCAGCAGCCGGCAGACCCCGCGCATGGCCTGGGCGATGGCATCGGAGGTGAGGTCGGCCCGGTTCTGGTCGAACTTGCCGGACACGAACCAGCCACCACGAGCTGTGACCAGCGACCGCAGTTCGTCGATCAGCGCGGTCTTGCCGACCCCGGGCGCGCCGCTGACCAGCAGCGTCCGCCCGGTGCCGGCCAGCGCTGAGCGCAGCGCCGCGATCTCGTCGTCCCGGCCGACCAGCCGCGACGGCGGGGACAGCCGCAGTGGGAAGTCTCGTTCGCCGAGGGTGAACGGTGCCAAGTTGCCGGTCGCCAGCCGGCCGAGGTCGTGCACGAGACCCTCGGCGCTCTGGTAGCGCCGGTCCGGCTCCTTTTCCAGCAGGCGCATGATGATCTCGGACAGCTGCGCCGGCACCTCCGGGTTGAGTGCGGCGGGTGCGGTGGGCAGCTCCGCGAGGTGGCAGTGGATGAGCTGCAGAGGGTCGTCTTCGCCGAACGGTGGCCGTCCGGTGGCCAGCTCGTAGAGGGTGGCGCCGAGCGAGTACAGGTCCGCGCGCTGGTCGACGGACCCGCCGGTGCGGCCGGTCTGTTCGGGCGCGATGTAGGCGAGAGTGCCGGCGATCTGGCTCTGGTGGATGAAGCTGGGCCGCTCCTCGGCGAACGTGGTGGCCAGCTCGAAGTCGATGAGCGCGGCCCTGCCGTCGGCGGTGAGCACCACGTTGGCCGGGCTGATGTCCTTGTGCACGACGCCGCGCCGGTGCACGGCTGCCACCACGGTGGCCACGCGCAGCGCGAGGTCGACCAGGGCCGGTCCGGCGACCGGCGAGAGGTCGCGCAGCGGGCTGCCGCCGAGATCCTCCAGCACGATCACCTCGGGCGCGGCGACAGCGGTGCCGAGCTGAGCCACACCGGGTACGCCGGCGAGGCGGCGCAGGATGGCGGTCTCGTGGCGTCGCCGCTGGTCGGAGTCGGCGCCGATCGGCTCCTTGTGGATCACCGTGCCGGCGGCGCCGCCGAGAGCCACGCGGCGCACGATGGTCCGGTCACTCTGGTAGACGAGGCCCTCGTCAGCCACCGGCAGGTCCAGGGAGTGACCAATGATGGATGTCATCGAGCGCCTCTCGCCTGCGAACCCTCAGTTCTTAGTTCGGCGGTGCGGCGCGCGGGGTGAGGACTTCGGCTCCGGCGATTCGGCTGTGCGCCGGCGCTGCAGGTGGGAAGGCCTGCAGATCCTCTCCTCCTGGACCGCGACCGCCACGGCCCCGTCGTCTCACCACCAGTAGTTGTCCTGTGGCGTGTAGGGCGCCTCCAGTTCGGTGACCTCAGCGTCGGTGAGTGGGAGTTTCAGGGCTGCGACGGCGTCCGCCAGGTGGTTCGGCTTGGTGGCGCCGACGATCGGGCAGGACACGACCGGCCTGGCCAGCACCCAGGCCAGGGCCACCTGAGCCATCGGGACCTCGCGGGCTTGGGCGATCTTGTGGATGGTGTCGACGACCGGCTTGTCGGCGTCCCGGTCGAATGCCTTGGCGACGGTGTCCGACGACGAGCGTGCGGTCTGTTCACCCCAGGGCCGGGTCGCGCGGCCTTTGGCCAGCGGGGAGTACGGGGTCAGGCCGACACCCTGGTCGAGGCACATCGGGATCATGTCTCGCTCCTCTTCCCGCTTGAGCACGTTGTACTGGTCCTGCATGGCCGAGAACGCGGTCCACCCGTTGAGCACGGCGGCGTGCTGCATCTTCGCGAACTGCCAGGCCCACATCGACGACGCGCCGAGGTAGCGCACCTTGCCGGTCCGGACCAGGTCGTCGAGGGTTGCCATGGTCTCCTCGACGGGCGTGTTCGGGTCGAAGCGATGGATGTAGTACACGTCGATGTAGTCGGTGCTCAGCCGCCGCAGCGAGGCGTCCACCTGTTCGAGGATGGCCTTGCGGGACAGGCCGCTGCCGCCGGGACCATCGTGCATCTTCCCGCTGACCTTGGTGGCGAGCACGATGTCCTCGCGGCGGGAGAACCTGCTGATCGCCCGGCCGACAAACTCCTCCGACGTGCCGCTCTGATAGACGTTCGCGGTGTCCCAGAACGTGACGCCCAGTTCGACGGCCTGCCGGAAGAACGGCGCCGCGGCCTCCTCGTCCAGCGTCCATTGGTGCATGCCGGCGCCGGCGTTGCCGTAGCTCATGCAGCCCAGCCCGATCCGGCTCACCCTCAAGCCGGTCCGGCCCAGCCTCGTGTATTCCACCTCGATGCCCCTTCCTGCGGATGATCGCTCGACGGATCCGACGCGGCGGCGGGCTCAGGCCCGCAGGACGACCTTGCCCTGGACGTGGCCGGCTTCGACGAGCCGGTGAGCCTGGGCCGCGTCGGCGAGGTCGAAGACCCGGGCCACTTCCGGTACGAGGGCCTTCGTCGCGGCGAGGTGGGTGATCTGGGCGAGCCAGGCTCGCTCGGTGCGCACGGAGGTCGTGGCGAGGCGGACACCGGTAAGGTCGGCTGCCCCTCGCAGGTCGTCGCCCGCACCGACGAGGGAGATCAGGATACCGCCCGGTCGGACAGCGGCCAGCGCGTGGCGCCCGGTGTCGCCGCCGACGAGGTTCAAGGCGACGTCGACCGGCTGGTCGGCGAGGGCGGCGAGGGCGGCCGGGTCGGTGTAGTCGACCGTACGGTCGGCGCCGAGCCCGCGGAGCCAGTCGTGCTTGCCCGCGCCCGCCACCGCCGTGACCGTGGCACCGAGATGGTGGGCGATCTGCACGGCGAAGTGACCGACGCCGCCGCCGGCACCGGCGATGAGGACGCGCTGGCCGTTGGTGACGTGGGTGGTGTCGGCGAACGCCTGCCATGCGGTCATCGCGGCCAGTGGCAGCGCCGCCGCGGCGGCATCGGTGAGCGTGTCCGGGGTGAGTGCTAGGTCGACGGCCGGGACGACGGCGTACTGGGCATACGCGGCGCCCGCGTGGGGGAAGCGGGCCATGCCGAACACGCGGTCGCCGACGGCCAGGCTTCTCACCTGGCTGCCGACGGCTTCGACCGTGCCGGCGAGATCCCAGCCCGGGGTGAACGGCAGCGTGATCAGGCCGGCCGCGGCCATCGCACCGCCGGTGCGGGTCATCACGTCGATCGGGTTGACCCCGGCGAAGGCCACGCGGACGAGGACCTCGTCGGCGGTCAGCGCGTCCGGTGCTGGTGACGGCTGTTCCACCAGTTCGAGGACCTCGGGCCCGCCGAACCTGGTCTGGACGATCTTGCTGCTCATGCGGTGCGCCTTTCGACATTCGGGTAGGGGAAGTCCCGCTCAGGGTCTTCGTATCGGTGCGCGGTCCGGGCCTCCCACGCGTTGAGGGCGACCAGCACGGCGGCGAGCGCCGCCATCGCGGCGAGCGCCGGTACGTAGGTAGCCAGCGGCAGCAGGGCCAGGCACAGGGCGGCGGCGCTGAGTCGGGTGGTGGAGACGGTGTGGAACATCTGCCACCGGGTGTAGCCGAAGGTGGCCAGGTAGAGCGCGGTGCCGCCGAACAGCAGGGCCGCGGTGTCGGCGCGCGGATGCTCAAGCGGGTGCAGGATCACTTCGCCGGTGGCGGCCGCGACCGCGATGATGCCGCCGATGAACCCGAGGTGCCCGTACGGCAGGACCGGCCGGATCACCTCCATGGCGACCTCGGCGGTGCGCAGCGCGTATCGGATCGCACCGGCCGCGAACACGAAGTACACCCACCACAGCGCGCAGGCCACCGCGAAGGCCACCGCGACCGCCGCGAGCCGGGCCGGGGTCGCCGGCTGCTCGGCGGCGACCTTGCAGGCCTCGGCGACCGACTCGCCGAGCGCGATGATCAGGAACAGCCCGAATCGCTCGGGCAGGTGTGACGGCTCGTACGCGATCCGGGCCATGCGCCGCCGGGCCAGGAACGGGACGAGCAGGTCCACACCGGCCGCGAGTGCCCACAGCGCCACCCGTACGTCGCCGTCGGCCAGACCGCCGAGCGTGAGCAGCGGGCCGGTGACGAAGGCCGCCGCAGTGAACGGGTTGAACCCGACGCCGCGGTAGCTGCGCCGCATCATCGCGAACAGCAACAGCCGTGCGGCCCAGTAGCTGGCCCCGAACAACAGACCGTGTGACTCGTACGCCTCCGGCAGTGCCAGGGCCATGAACAGGCCGCACAATCCGACGGCGAACACGCCCAGCCGGGCTCGGGTCCGGTCGACGTCGTGCAGGTTGGCGTGCATGGTCGTGCCCACCCACGCCCAGTAGATCGGAACGAACACCACCAGCGCCCGCGCTGCCCCCGGCCAGGAGTGGTCGTCGTGCAGCAGGCCGGACACCTGCGTGACCGCGACGACGAACACCAGATCGAAGAACAACTCGGCCCAGGTGACGCGTTTCTCCTGCGCGGGCACCCGGGTCAGCCGTTGAGGACGCGGTCGATGACGAGACTGTCGGCAGCCTGCCGCAACCGGGCGAGCTTGCCGTCGCGCAGGGTCCACAGGTGGATGAACCGCACCTGGACGCTGGTGCCCGTCTTGGTCGTTCCCTGGTAATGCCCGAGGGCGGTGACGTGGTCGCCGTCGCCGTAGAACTCCTCACCGACCGCGTAGAAGGTGTCGAACCGGCCGAACAGCGGGCCGAAGAAGTCGTTCACCACACTGTCGAGGCCGTAGTAGACCCCGCCGCCCGGGAAACCCGGGGTGATGTCCCAGACGATGTCCGCCGCCATGACCTCCGCGGTGACGGCCGGGTCGCCCTTGGAGTCGTAGAAGCGGCGGACGACGGCGATGGTGGCAGAGTCGGACATGTCAGTCTCCTCGACGGTGGCGATCATGTCCGTGCAGCATGCGGTCGGGCGCGACCCCGGTGGGAGGGACAGTTTTGTCCCTGGCTGGATCACGCCTCGGCTGAAACGCTCCTTCATGGGCGCCCTGGACACAGCACGACTCAGCGAGGGGATGCGGCGGCGCGCCGGCGAAGTCCATCCCGAACCTTTGTTACCCGTAACCTCCGGAGGCGGCTGTGCCATCAGGTTTCGTTGACGTCCATGCCCATTTCGTCACTGATTCCTATGTCCGGCAGGCGACCGCCGCCGGACATGGCCGACCCGACGGCATGGCCACCTGGCCGGTCTGGTCCCCGAAAGCCCATCTGGACCTGATGGACCAGCACGGCATCGCGACAGCATTGCTGTCGCTGTCGTCACCAGGCGTGCACTTCGGTGACGACGCTGCCGCGCGCCGCCTCGCCCGCCAAGTCAACGAATACGCCGCGACGCTGGGCCGAGACCATCCGGGCCGGTTCGGCTCCTTCGCGATCCTCCCGCTGCCGGACGTCGACGGCGCGCTCGACGAGATCGCGTACGCCTTCGACCACCTGGGCGTCGACGGTGTGACCCTGATGACCAACGCCGGCGGCGTGTATCTCGGCGACCCGCGCCTCGAACCCTTGTTCGCCGAACTCGACCGCCGGCACGCCGTCGTCGTCCTGCACCCCACCACAGCGCCGGGCTGGGAGCAGACGGCGCTGGGCCGGCCTGCGGCCATGGTGGAGTACATCTTCGACACTGCCCGGACGGTGGCCGACCTGCTGATGGCGGGCGTCCTCGACCGTCACCGCGACCTGCGGGTCATCGTCCCGCACGGCGGCGGCGCGCTGCCCATACTGGCCGACCGCATCAACGAGTTCACGAAGCTCTTCCTGCCGCCGCACCAGTCCGCACCGACCGACGCGGTGCAGCAGCTGAGCCGGCTGCACTACGACATCGCCGGTACCGCCTTCCCGCGCCAGATCCCCGCCCTGCTCGGCCTCGTCGATCCCGACCGCCTGCTGTTCGGCAGCGACTACTGCTGGACCCCACCCCCGGTCGTCGACACCCACATCGGCGCCATCGACGCCGCCGAGATCCCACTGGCGGGCAGCACCTGGCGAACCCTGACCACCGCCAATGCCCACCGCCTGTTCCCGCGCCTCGCCCCTCCACCTCAAGGAGAACACCCGTGACGAAGATCCTCTTCGTGATCACCGCTGCTGACCACTGGACCTTGGCCGACGGTACGAAACATCCGGCCGGGTTCTGGGCTGAGGAGGCGATCGGCCCGTACCAGGTATTCAAGGAGGCCGGCTACGAGATCGCCGCCGCGACCCCGGGCGGGGTGCCACCCACGGCCGACGCGCTGAGCCTCACCCCCGACTTCAACGGCGGTCCCGAAGGCGCCGAACGGATGAAGACCGCTCTGCGTGCGGCAACCGAACTGGCGCACCCGATGCGCATCGAAGACGCCGAGATCGACGACTACGACGCGGTCTTCTACCCCGGCGGGTGGGGGCCGATGGAGGATCTGCCCGACAACGCCGAGTCCGGCAAGCTGCTGATCGAGCGGCTCGCCTCCGGCAAGTTGTTGGCCCTGGTCTGCCACGGGCCCGCGGCGCTGTTGGCGACCGTCGACGCGGACGGCAAGTCCCCGTTCGCCGGGTACCGGCTGACCGGCCTGAGCAACGCCGAGGAGATCCAGAACGGCCTGGCCGACCGGGCGAAGTGGCTGCTGCAGGACCGGCTGGTCGAGCTGGGCGTGGACTACCGCGAGGGTGAGCCGTACCAGCCACACGTCGAGGTGGACCGGACCTTGTTCACCGGTCAGAACCCGGCCTCGGCCGTGCCGCTGGCCCACGAGATCGTCAAGGCCCTGGGCTGACAGCCGGGATTCGACGACCGTTCGGCGGCCCTGGGCGCATGCCCGGGGCCGCCGAGCCGTCCCCCACAGGCCCGCCGAGAGGTAGCGTGTCGTGAGATCACCTCCCCGCACAGCGCACAACTCCGGTACGAGGCTGGTAGCCATGACCCGCGAACCGAACCGCAACGACCTGGGCGAGTTCCTCAAGGCTCGCCGCAACGAGCTGAACCCCGCCGACCTCGGCCTGCCCACGAGCGGCCAGGCCCGGCGGGTGGCCGGCCTGCGCCGGGAGGAGGTCGCCCTGCTGGCCGCCATCAGCACCGACTACTACACCCGACTCGAACAAGGCCGCATCCAGGCATCTCCGTCGGTGCTGAACTCGCTCTCCCAGGTCTTGCGCCTCGACGACGACCAGCGCGCCTACCTCCACGAACTCGCCGACCGGCATGGCCACCGTCTCCCTCGCCGTCCCGCGAGTCACCACGCCGATCCGCAGTTGCAGCGGATGCTCGACGACATGACGCACACGCCCGCGTTCGTCATCGGCCCCCGCACCGAGGTCGTCGCATGGAACGCCATGGGCGCCGCACTGATCACCGACTTCTCCCAGCTGCCGGGCGAGCGGTACTACATCCGGATGCTGTTCACGGATCCGGCCATGCGGGACCTCTACGCGGACTGGGAGGGCGTCACGCGCCTGGCCATCGCCCAGATGCGCATGCACAACGCCGCGAACCCCGGTGATCCCCCACTCGCCGCTCTCGTCGATGAGTTGAGTGCCGGGTTTCCCCTGTTCCGGCGCTGGTGGGCCGACCACGAGGTGGCCACCCGTGGCACCGGCACCAAACACCTGCACCACCCGGTGGTCGGCGACCTCGCCCTCGACTGGAACGCGGTCACCTGGGCCGCCGACCCGGGCCTGCAGATCATCGTCTGGACCGCTGAAGCCCACAGTCCGTCCAGCGACGGCCTGCGGCTGCTCAGCTCGTGGGCCGCCGACATCGCCGCCGCCCGCGTGACCGGTGCGAACGCGGGCTGACCTCGCCGGCCCGGGCACTCGTTCAAGACGAGGCCAGCAGCCGGGCGCGGCCGCGCGATCGGGCCCCTGCCGGCACCGGCGCAGGCCCGCTCAACCAGGGATAAAACTCTCTCCCCTTGTCACCGATGGGCACTGCCAGACTGGGCGTGTGACCAGCGACGAGCATCGCAACGAGCTGGGAGAATTCCTCAAGGCTCGGCGCGCCGAACTCAGCCTCCGCACGGTCGGGCTACCCGACAACGGCACGCCGCGCCGGGTGGCCGGGCTGCGCCGAGAAGAGGTCGCTCTGCTCGCCAAGGTCAGCACCGAGTACTACACCCGGCTCGAGCAGGGCCGTATCCAGCCGTCCGCGTCCACGCTCACCACGCTCGCCCGCGTCCTGCACCTGGGCGACGCCCAGCGGGATCAGCTCTTCGCGCTGGCCGCAACGGAAACTAGGCGGCCGCGCCATCGCACGGTGCAGAAGGTACGGCCACAGTTACGTCGGTTGCTCGACGAACTCACCATGGCTCCCGCCCTGGTGTTGGGCCGCAGCATGGACGTCCTGGCGTGGAATCCGCTCGCTGCCGCTCTGCTCACCGATTTCGCGGCCATCCCCGACAAGAAACGCAACCTCGTCCGGATCCTTTTCACCGATCCCGGCATGAGGACGCTGTGCGGGGATTGGGAGACCTCCGCTCGCGGCTGCGTCGCCCAACTGCGAACGCAAGCCGTCAAGCGCCCGGACGATCCCCGGTTGGCGGCCCTCGTCGGTGAACTGTCGATGCGGGACACCCAGTTCCGGCAATGGTGGGGAGGGCCCCACCCGCCGTACCGCATCGTCGGCGGCAAGGCGTTCCACCATCCGGTCGCCGGCACCCTCACCCTCGACTGGGACGCATTCCCGTGCGGCACCGACCAGGAGCTCGGCGTCTGGACCGCCGAGCCCGGCACGCCCTCCTACGACCGACTGCGCATCCTCGGTTCCTGGCAGGCGAACTCGACCGCTGATCGGGATCCGGACGCCGGAAAGCCGCGCTGACGCACTGGTATCGGTGCTGCGAGCCCGGGTCGGACAGGAGCAGGCCGACCGAGCCGCTGCCATCGTCGAAAAGGTGCCGGCCAACAAGCGAGCCTGAGATCCCGACCCCCGCTACCTGCGAACAGCACGTTCAAGGTCAACAGGCGGGCGTGGGCTGCCCGGTCTACCGGTTGTGGGGGCGGGCGAAGCCTGTCTGGTAGGCGATGACGACGAGTTGGGCGCGGTCGCGGACGCCGAGTTTGGCCATGATGCGGTTCACGTGCGTCTTCGCGGTCAACGGCGTGACGTAGAGGCGTTTGGCGATGGCGTCGTTGGACAGCCCGCCGGCGACCAGGGTGAGAACCTCTCGCTCGCGTTCGGTGAGCCTGTCCAGTTCGGGTGGGAACGCGTTGGCGGTATCGGGTGGGGCGAGATACCGGGCGATGAGTGCCTTGGTGGCCTTGGGCGACAGCAGCGCCTCGCCGGCCGCGACCAGGCGGATGGCGTCGATCAGGTCCACGGGTTCGACACCCTTGCCGAGGAATCCGCTGGCGCCGTTGCGCAGCGCCTGGAAGACGTACTCGTCGGCCTCGAACGTCGTCAGGATCAGCACCCGGACGCCGGCGAGCCGCTCGTCGGCGGTGATCGCCCGCGTCGCGGCGAGGCCGTCCATGTCCGGCATCCTTATGTCCATCAGGACCAGGTCGGCACGGGTGTCGAGGGCCAACCGGACCGCTTCCCGGCCGGTGGCCGCCTCACCGACCACCTCGAGGTCCGGCGCGGTCTGGATGAGCATGCGGAACCCGGCACGCATCAGAGCCTGGTCGTCGGCGAGCACGATGCGGATGGTCATCCGGCGATCTCCGCCTCAGGTGCCGGCAGCCGGGCGTCCAGGCCGTAGGTGCCGTCGGGTTGCGGGCCGGCGTGCAGGCTGCCGCCGACGGCGTGGGCGCGTTCGCGCATGCCGGTCAGTCCGTGTCCGGTGCCGAGGGGTGCCGCCGGCGGGTGGATGCGCATCGGGTTGCGGATCTGGATGTGCAGCGCCGCCGGGCGGTAATCGATCAGGAGGTGGGTGCCGCCGGTACCGTGCTTCTGCGCGTTGGTGAGCCCTTCCTGGATGATGCGGTAGGCGGCCAGGTCGGTGGCCGTGGGCAGCGGACGTGGGGTGCCGGAGCGCCGGTGGTGGATTCTCAACCCGGCGGCGGTCAGCGCGTCGAGGAGTTGCCCGAGGCGGGACAGGTCGGGGACCGGTTCGGTGGGTTGCCCTTCGTCGCCGGGCTGGCGCAGCACGTACAGGACCGAACTGAGCTCGTCGAGGACGGTGCGGCCGGACTCACGCATCTGGCCGAGCACGACGTCGGCCTGGTCGGGGTCGGTGCGCAGCAGGTGGCTCGCGATGCCGGCCTGCACGTTGATCAGGGCGATGTGGTGTGCGATCACGTCGTGCAGTTCCCGGGCGATACGCAGCCGCTCCTCGGCGACCCGGCGCTGCGCCTCGAGTTCCTTACTGGCCTCGGCGCGGGTGACACGTTCCTCGGTGGCGGCGAGGTAGTCGCGCCAGGTGCGCACGGTACCGCCGATGGCGGCGATCATGCCGGTCCAGGCGAGCACGGCGAAGTTCTCTGGGCTGGCGGGCGAACCCATCGCCGCCGCACTGATCGCGAACTGGGTGACCGCCGCCGTGGCCGCGACGGCGATGGCCAGCCGGCGGCCGGCGGTCCGGGCGACGGTATAGACCGCGATCATCGCCGTGGCCACCAGCACGCCCGGCCGGTTCGCGCCGACGGCGACGAACACGATCGCGCTGAGCAAGGTCAGCCCGAGGACGGCCGCTGGGGCCCGGCGGCGCACCAGCAGCAGTGCGAACGCGACCACCGCGGCGACCGCGTCGACGCCGGACGGCTCGCGGCCGTCGGGTTCGAGCCCGAACACCAGTGGCACCAGGCTGACCAGGCTGACCAGCGTGGCGGGGACGACGTCGAGCAGCCACGGATGGGCCCGGGTCACCCGGTGCGGCCAGGCCGGACCGATCATGACCTCACCGCAGGGCGGTTCGTCGCGCGCATGTCGGTGACGCCGGAACCCGCCCGGACACCTGGCGGTGGCGTACGGGCGGGCGCTCGACCTGCCGGCGGCGGATGCACTCAGGCATCGCGCCGTTTGAGCAGGCCGGCCGCGGCAACGAGCAGGACCGCGATGTAGCCGGCGAACACCGCGAACCCCGACCAGGTCGACAGGGTGCTACCGGTGCTGGTCACCGAGGTGAACGCGGTGGCCGCGTTCGAGGGCAGGTACGGGGCGACGTTGTCGTTCCAGCTCTGCGGCAGCAGCTGGAACAATCCAGGCACCAGGAACAGGGCGGCCACCACGGTCGTGATCGCCGCGGCGGTGTTGCGCAACAGCGCACCCACGGCCAGGCCGATCAGCCCGGCACCGGTCAGGTAGACCGCCGAGCCAGCCACCGCCCGCAACACCCCCGCATCCGACAGCGCGACGGTGTCCAGACCGCGCGAGGACAGGATCGCCTGACCGGTCAGGAAGGCGCCGAGGACCGCGGCGAGCATGAACCCGTAGGTCGCGGCGGCGAAGACCATCGCCTTGGCCCAGAGCACCGGCAGCCGGGCCGGCACCGCGGCCAGGGTGGCCCGGATGGTGCCGGTGGCGTACTCGCCGGCGCTCATCAACACCCCGAGCGTGGCGACGGCCAGCGAGGCGAAGGTGACCCCGCCCAGGCTGATCGAGACCGGGTCGCCGAAGTCGTTGGCGTCGGGGCCCTCGCCGGACCCGATCACGGAGGAGATGATCGCCCCGAAGCCGACGAGCAGCAGCACGGTGATAGCCAGGGTGTAGACGGTGGACCGCAACGTCCAGAACTTGATCCACTCCATGTGGACCACGCGCGGCAAGGTGACCCGCTGACGGCCCGCTTCCAGGGTGCCGATGCTCATCGGTTCGTCCTTCCCGTGCCGGCCAGTTCCGGGCCGGCCGGCTCGGTGCTGGCGTGGTATTCGACGGCGTCGTGGGTCAGTTCCATGAACGCCTCCTCCAGCGAGGCCTCCTGCAGCGCCAGTTCGTGCAGCACCACTCCCGCGGCGGCGGCCCGTTCCCCGATCTCGGCCGCTTCCAGCCCCTTGACGTCGAGCAGGCCGGGTTCGCCGCCGGTGACCGTGACGCCGTCACCCAGCAGCAGGTCGCGGAGCCGGGCGGCCTGCGGTGAGCGCACCCGGACGCTGCTGTTCGACGCCTGCGCGATGAAGTCGGCCAGCGGTCCGGCGGACAGCAGCCGGCCCCGTCCGATCACGATGAGGTCCTCGGCGATCAGCGCCATCTCGCTCATCAGGTGCGAGGAGACGAACACCGTGCGGCCCTGCGCGGCGAGGCTCTTGAGCAGGTTGCGGATCCACAGCACGCCCTCGGGGTCCAGCCCGTTGACCGGCTCGTCGAGCATGACGATCCGCGGGTCACCCAGCAGCGCCGAGGCGATGCCCAGCCGCTGCCCCATACCCAGGGAGAAACCACCCGCCCGTTTGCGGGCCACCTCGGTCAAACCGACCATGTCGATGACCTCGTGCACCCGCCGCTTGCCGATGCCGTTGCTCGCGGCCAGGGCCCGCAGGTGGTCGTAGGCGGAGCGCCCGGGGTGGATCGCCTTGGCCTCCAGCAGCGCCCCGATCTCGTGCAGCGGCGCCTTGTGCTGTGCGTACGGGCGGCCGTTGATCCGTACCTTGCCCGCCGAGGGATGATCCAAGTCCATGATCATCCGCATGGTCGTCGACTTGCCCGCCCCGTTGGGACCAAGGAACCCAGTCACCACCCCGGACCGTACGGCGAAACTCAGCGAATCCACCGCGAGCTTGTCGCCGTACCGCTTACTGAGACTCTCTACCTCGATCATGTGGCACCTCCGCCGACTGTTCTCACGGGCTAAAGATCTCTTGCGGAGGGGTGCGGCCGCATCGTCCAGCCAGAGACACCCCCTGTACCGCAACCGCAGTACGCCGGCCCTGCGGACCCCTAAGTCACGCGAGGCGAACCCGGTCGTTCACCGCGGCTGACCGGGATCTCGAAACAGCAGGAGACCGCCGCGGGGAGCGGGCGCCAGTCCGGCGCCTGGCTTCATGGAAGCTTCATGCGCTGAGTGGTACGTGCTTTATGAGGCGGCTGTTGTCTGTCGGTCATGCACGTACTCCTCGTCTCGCCGGTGGACAGCGTTGATCACCTTGCTGTGCGGCACAGCCGGCTACCGGTCGGCGCGGCGACGTGCCGCACGCACATACGACCTGACTCGCACAGAAACGAAGAGGGGAACTGCAGGTGAACCTGCGACGGAATATCTCGCGTCGAACCCTGATCGGAACGACCTCGGCCGCGGCGATTGCCGCGACGGTGGCCCCGGTGTCGGCTGCCGCGGCTGCCGCGGGGGCGGCGTCGTCCGGCTCGGGGCTACCGAAGGGCAACTGGCGCATCGACACCCACGCGCACTACTCGCCCGACGTGTACAACGACTACCTGCAGCGCTACGGCGTCCTCGGCGCCATCACCGCGGCATACGGTCCGTGGTCGGTCGATCGGCACCTGACCTTCATGGACCAGTACCGGATCCAGGCCAGCGTCCTGTCGTTCGGCGACATCCAGATCACTCTCGGCCCGGTCAGCGACCGGCGCACCACCGCCCGCGCGGTCAACGACTACGCCTACAACCTCGTGCGGACCCGTGGCGACCGGTTCGGGGCCTTCGCGGTCACCCCGATGCCCGACGTCGAGGGCTCGGTAGCCGAGGTGGACCGCGCGCTCGGCGACCTGGATCTCGACGGCATCTGCCTGCTCACCAACTACCGAGGCACCTACCTCGGGGATCCCTCGTTCACGCCGCTGTACGAGGTCCTCAACAAACACCACGCCTACGTCTACGTCCACCCGACAGGTCCGGAGGCGAACCCGGCTCCGAAGCTCTTCTTCGGCCCCGACATCCCGGCCGGGAACAACGTCTTCGAGTACACGTTCGACGCGACCCGTTCCATGACGAGCCTGATCTACAACGGCGTCCTGCGGGACTATCCGAACATCCGCTGGCACTTCACGCACTGCGGTGGGGCATTGCCGTTCCTGTCCTACCGGCTCGCCACCCGGCACTCGGCCTTCCCGCCGTTCAATGAGGTGCTGCCGGAAGGCCCGCTCAAGTACATCTCGCAGATGTACTTCGATGACGCACAGGCGTTCACCGCCGCGCAGTTGCAGCCGCTGTTGTCGCTCGTGCCCGCCGACCACATCATGTTCGGCAGCGACTGGCCGGCAACCCGTCACCTCTACGCGGCCGACAACGTCACGACCATGCCCTTCCTCAAGGGCAAACTGCCGGTGCTCCGCGCAGGCGACCCCGAACCGCCCGTCGATGACGTCTACGGCCCGCGCCAGCGGATCGCACTCGAGCGGAACAACGCCCTAGCCCAGTTCCCGAAGCTGCGGGCACGGATCCGCCGCGCCGGCTAGCGCTGAGCCGCGCCTGGACCTCGCGATAGCGGAGTACCACCTCGGATGCCGACTCCCGGGGCGGGTTCCTGCGGTAGGCGCAAGGTGAACGTCGCTCCCTTGCCCAGCCCAGCGGATTCCGCGGTGATGTCTCCACCATGGGCTCGGGCGATGCCCCGGGCGATGGCCAGGCCGATACCACTGCCGCCGGCGGCAGTGGGTCGGCCGGGACGCTCGAGGCGTTCGAAGCGGTGGAAGATGCGTTCGAGGTCGTGGTCGGCGATGCCGACGCCGTCATCGATGACGCGGACGATCAATTGGGGTACGGGAGACGCTTCGGTGTGCACGGACAGCGCCACACGCCCGTGCGGATCGCATGCGGCCAGTGCGTTGCCGAGCAGGTTCACCAGGACCTGAGTGATCCGGTCCGGGTCGCAGAAAGCGCCGACCGGTGGGTCTGGGTCAACGACGAGGGTCACCGTCTGGTCGTCGTACTGGGGGCGCAGTCGCTCGGCTGTGGTCCGTGCCACCATGGCCAAGTCGGTGAGTTCGCGGTGCAGATCGAAGGCACCCTCCTCCGACCGGGACAGGCTGGAGAGGTCGCCTGTCAGGCGCTGCAGCCGGTCCAGGTCATCGGTGAGCGATGCGAACATCACTTCGTCGGGGACGAAGATGCCGTCGGCCAGGCCCTCGATCTGGCCGCGCAGGAGGGTGATGGGGGTTCGCATCTCGTGGGCAACCTCGGAGATCAGCCGGGCGCGGCGGCGTTCGGTGTCGGCGAGGGCTGCCGCCAGCGTGTTGACGTTGTCGACCAGCGCCGCCAGGCCCGGCTCGCCGGGGAGGTCGAGGATGTCGTCGTAGTGTCCCTCGGCGAGCCGGCGGGTGGCCGCGCGTACCTTGTCGAGGGGACGCAGCAGAAACCGGGACAGGGCGACAGACGCCGGGACAGCCGCGGCCAATCCGATCCAGAGGCCGACTTGCAGGACCACGTCGCCTTCGACGTCGTCAAGCCCCAGCCACACCTCGATCAGCGCGCTGGTCGCCGCCATGGCCAGCAGTGCCAGCAGGAGCACCATGACGTGCGAGAGCACCAGCCGGTTGCGCAGCGACAGACGCTCCTGGGTTCGGCGCAGCCGCGCACGACACCTGTGGCAGGCCCGGAAGCGGGAGGATGGCATGGGTGGGTGTCCTTCCGCTCCCGCTAGCCGGGACGCCCGACAAACCGGTAGCCGATGGTGCGGACAGTGCCGACGAACCGGGGTGCGTTCGCGTCGTCGCCGAGCGCACGCCGCAGGGTGCGGATGTGCACGTCCACGACGCGCTCGTCGCCGAAGAAGTCCTGGCCCCACACCTGGGTCAGCAGTCCGCGCCGGGTGAAGACCCGCCCAGGGACCCGGGCCATCGCGAACAGCAGATCGAAGTCGAGAGCCGACAGCTCCACCGGTTGGTCGGCATCGACCAGCACGGTCCGCGTCACGGGATCGACAGTCAGCTCGTCGAAGCGCAGCACGCCGTCCTCGCGGGCCGCCCCGTCGGGACGACTGTCGGTGCGCCGCAGGATGGCGCGCACCCGCAGTGCCAGCTCGCGGGGACTGAACGGCTTGGTGACGTAGTCGTCGCTGCCGGTGGTGAAGCCGATCAGCCGATCGACCTCCTCATCCCGGGCGGTGAGCAGAATGACCGGGATCTGGCTCGCCTCCCGGATGCGGCGCAGAACCTGGAATCCGTCCAGCCCGGGGAGCATCACATCGAGCACCACCAGGTCCGGCCGGTCACCGGTGACTGCCCGCAGGGCAGACGGTCCGTCAGCGGCTTCGACGACGTGGAACCCGTCCGCCTCCAGGTAGCCGCGCACGGTCATGCGGATCTTGGGTTCGTCATCGACGACCAGAACGCGCTGCGTACCCATCATGCTCGCCCTCCGTCGGCCGAGGTGGTGAGGACCGTCATGGCCGCGGAGGGACCGGCGGCTGGAGGTAGCGGGCCTCGAGTGCGACAAGCGTACGGGGTAGATCATTGGGCTGTCCTGAGACAGCCCGGCGATCGGGGTTGGCGTGTAGGGCACCAGGGTGGCACAAGGGTTTAACTGTCGATGATCTTCTGAACCGGCTTACCCGCCTTGCCCGCCACCAGCGGAAGGGGGGACAGGTTCCTCCCTGGTTAGTTCTCGTCCAGCATGAAATCTTCCTGGCGGGCTCCGGCCGCTGGGCCGAGGCCAGAAGCGACGCCCAGAAGGGGCAGAAACCATGGTCAAGACCGTTTCGTTCAGGAACAAGGCAGTAGAGATCGCGGGACATCTTCATCTGCCGGACAACTTCAGCGAAGACGAGCAGTATCCGGCTCTCGTCGGTGTGCACCCGGCCGGCGGAGTGAAGGAACAGACCATCGGCCTCTACGCCGCGAGGCTCGCCAAGCATGGATACGTCGTCGTGGTCTACGACTCGTCCTACCAGGGCGCAAGCGGCGGCGAGCCGCGTCTGCTGGAAGAGCCGGCGACCAGGGTGGAAGACGCCCGCTGCGCGGCGGACTTTCTCACCACGCTCCCGTTCGTCGACACCGAGCGGATGGGCGTCTACGGCATCTGCGCCGGAGGCGGCTACGCCATCGGCGTGGCACAGACCGAGCATCGCTTCAAGGCCGTGGCTACCGTCAGCGCGGCCCCGATGGGCGAGAGCTCGCGAGCCTTCATGGGATATCAAGTCCCGGTCTCCGAGCACATCGCCACGCTGGAAATGGTCGGCAAGCAACGCACCGCGGAAGCAGGTGGAGCAGCGCCTCTCTACGCCCCCTTCGTGCCGGAGAAGTTCGAGGACATCGACGAGAACACGCCGGACATGCTGCGCGAGGGATACGACTACTACCGGACTCCCCGAGGCGCGCACCCCAACTCGAAGGGCCGGTTCCTGCTGACCAGCATGGACCGGATGCTCGCCTTCTCGGTGTTCGACCAGATTCCGAGCTTTCTGACCCAGCCCATGCTCCTCATCGCCGGCAGCAAGGCGGACACCAAGTTGTGGAGCGACATGGCCTATGAGCTGTCCAACGGACCGAAGGAGTACCTCGTCGTGGACGGTGCGACTCACATCGCCATGTACGACACGCCCGAGTACGTCGATCAGGCGGTCACCAAGATGGTGCAGTTCTTCGCCGTCCTCTAGGACTGAAGCCGTGCTCTGATGCCTGACCCTCGGAACGCCGAGCGGTGGAGACGTAGCGGGCGCCAGTGGTCACGGGCGGATTCTGCCCACACCCCGAATTTGATCTTTGCGGGAGCCCTCGTGACCCAACTCCGCGCCGGTCCCTTCGGTGGTTACGGCAGTGCTTCGATTCGACTGCCGTACCTGATGATGATCCGGCTCGTCGGTGCTCTGGGGCTGCTGGTCCGAAGCGACACCGCTGTGCTGGCTCAAACCCCATCGACAAGAAGTAGCCTCCCGGCCTATCGTGAAACTAGTTACATCCCCCCGGAGAGGCGGAGCAGCATGGTGGATCGGATAGTGGTCATCGGTGCCGGCGTCTACGGCGCGGCGGTAACGGCCTCGCTGGCCCGACGCGGCGCTCGCGTCACCGTGGTGGACGCCGGGATGCCGGCCGCCGGCACCTCCGGCGCGACGTTCTCGTGGACCAACTCGTGCGGCAAGCAGCCACGGGCCTACCACGACCTGAACGTCGCCGGCATGCGGGCACACCGGGAGCTGGCGGCCGCGGTGACCGGCAGCGACTGGTATCACGAGGGCGGCAACCTGGAATGGGCGGCCGACGACGCCGGCCAGGCCAGGCTGCGCGAGAAGGTCGCCGGCGTGCTCGACTATGGATACGAGGCGCGGTGGCTCAGCCGGGCCGACGCGGTGCGCCTCGAGCCGGACCTCGATCCCGCCCAGTTGCCGCCGCACGAGATCGCTTTCTTCCCGCGCGAGGGCTGGGTCGAGCCGACCCGACTGATCGGCCACCTGCTCAGCACCGCGGTCGCCCGGGGCGCCGAGGTGGTGAGCGCCGATGCCGTCATCGCGATGGAGTTGCGCGGCGGCCTGGTTCGCGCGGTGTGGCTCGCCTCGGGGCGCCGGCTCCCCGCGGATGCCGTGGTGAATTGCGCGGGGCCGCGCGCCGCCGAGGTGGCCGAGCTCGCCGGGCTGATCCTGCCGATGCGCAACACCCGCGGCGTTCTGGTCTACAGCACGCCGGTCCCGGTCTCGATCTCTCGGGTGATCCATGCTCCCGAGGTCCATCTGCGTCCGGACGGCGCCGGGCGGATCCTGGTGCACTCCCAGGAGAGCGACAGCGCGGCACACGTGTCCGAAAGCGGGGAGATCAGCGTCGACCGGTCGGCGGTCGAGAAGGTGGTCCGGGCGGCCTGCACGCTCTACCCGGGGCTGCGGGGAGCCATGGTGGAGAGCGTACGGGTGGGTGAGCGGCCCATCCCCGGCGACGGGCTGCCGGTCCTGGGCCGGGTGGCCGCGCTGCCCAACTTCCACTTCGCCGTGTCGCACAGCGGGGCGACCCTGAGCCTGCACGCCGGCGACCTGGTCGCGGCCGAGGCGCTCGGCAAGGACCGCAACGACGCGCTGGCCGCCTTCCGGTGGGAACGACTGGCCGGCGAACGGCCGCGGGAGGCCCAACGGTGAGGACGACCATCCTGCACGGTGGCACCCTGATCGACGGCCAGGGCACCGATCCGCGGCACGGCGTCGACATCGTCATCGAGGGAGACGCCGTCCGCGAGATCGTCCCCTCGCGGCCCGCCGACGCCTACGGCACGGTCGACGAGATCGTCGACGCGGTCGGCACCCTGGTGATTCCCGGCCTGATCAACAACCACACCCACGGCACCGCGTACGGGCCGCTGTTTCCGAGCGGCCATGCGGGACTGCCGCACCGGCAGGTGCTGGCCAACCTCGACCGGCACCTGCTGGAGGGTACGACGACGGTGCTCTGCGTGGACGGCTTCGTCACCGCCGAGGCACTGGCCGACACGGACGGCGCGCACCCGGTCAACGTCAAGCTCGCCTCGTGCAACACCCCGTCCTGCCTGCGGGCGGCGACCATCGCCGACGGCGGCGGCCTCGCCGCGGCCAACCGGGCCTTCACCGCGCGGCACGCGGTGGCGGCCGGCGCGGTCGCGCTCGGCGAGATCGGTGCGGGGCACACCCTCGGCGGTGGCGGTACGAGCTACATGTATATCCCGGCCGAGGTCCAGCGGCGTACGGGCCAGACCATCACTCCCCGGCAGGCGAACGCGCTGAAGATCGCGGTGTTGGGCCGG
The DNA here is from genome assembly GCF_003947245.1 of Actinoplanes sp. ATCC 53533. Classification (NCBI taxonomy): domain Bacteria; kingdom Bacillati; phylum Actinomycetota; class Actinomycetes; order Micromonosporales; family Micromonosporaceae; genus Actinoplanes; species Actinoplanes sp. ATCC 53533. The sequence goes on from NZ_QHHV01000062.1 coordinate 74,408, forward strand.
CACATCGCGGTGTCGGCGTTCGATCCGGCCGCGGTCGAGGTGGCGTTGGCGGACGCGGGGCTGCTCGGCAGCCTGACGGTCGAGGACGCCCGGGCGATCGTCTCGGACATCGTGCTGCCCGCCTTCGACGTCGCTCTGCACGGCCTCGCCGAGGCAGCCGATCAGGCCCGCGCGGTGGGTGTCCCGGTGCTGGTGCACAACGCCGCGGCGTCGATGACCCAGGTCGCCGCCATCGCGAAGACCGGCGTGACGCTGATCGCCGGGCACTCCAACCATTCGAGCTTCGAGCTGCGCGAGGCCGTCGAGCACGCCGAACGACTCAAGGAGCTGGGTGCGGTCGTGGACGTGTCGACCCTGGACACCTTCGGCGCGCAGCGGCTCACCACGGGTCCCGAGTTGCTCTACGCGATGTTCGCCGCGGGGGTGGTCGACACGATCTCGACCGACTATGCCGGCGGCCACCACGACCCGATCCTGCTGGCGATCGACCGGTCCACCAAGGCCGGCGTGGTGCGGCTGCCGGCGGCGGTCGCCATGGCGACCGCCAACGTCGCCGACGCCATCCCGGGAGTGGCACCCCGGCGCGGCCGCGTGGTGCCGGGCGCGATCGCCGACCTGGTGCTGACGGACCCCGCGCGGCTCCACCGGGTCGGAACCGTCATGATCGGTGGTGACATCGTGGTCCGGGACGGGAGGCGCGTCGGTGAAGAGAGCCACTATCGGTGACGTCGCCGCGCACGCCGGGGTGTCCACGGCGACCGTCTCCCGGGTGCTCAACGGCGGCGCCGTCACCGCGACGACCGCCGCCAAGGTGTGGGCGGCGGCCGGCGCTCTCGAATACACCCCCAACGCGCTGACCAAGAGCATCTTCGCCGGGCGCTCCCGCACGATCGGCGTCGTCATCCGGGACCTGAGCAGCCCCTTCTATCTCGACCTGATCCGCGGCGTCGACGAGGTGGCCACCGCCGACGACAGTCTCGTCATGTTCGCCAACACCTTCCGGGACGCCGACCGCGAGGTCGCGCACGTGCGGACGATGGACGAGCACCGGGTACGCGGGCTGATCATGACGACCGGCGAGTCGGCCGACGGCCGCACCCGCCGGATGGCCGAAAGCGGCGTGCCGTGCGTGATCGTCGCGCGCACCGTGCCGGACGCGCCGCCCGGCCTGCACTCGATCAGCCTGAACAACATCGAGGCCGGCCGGCTGATGGCCGCGCACCTGGCGGCGTACGGGCGATCAGCGGTCGGCGTCGTCACCTCGGGGCGCCGGCCCTCGCAGGTCGAGCGGACGCTGGGGTTGCGGCTGGCGCTCGCCGAGCGGGGCCTGCCGTTGCCACCGGAAGCGGTGGCCGTCGCGGAAAGCGAGACGGAGGTGGGTGCCGCGATCGACGCGCTCTTCGCCCGCGCACCCGAGCGGCAGGCGCCGGTGGACGCGATCGTCTGCACCACCGGCCGGCTGACCGTCGCCGTCCATTCCGCGTTGACCGCCCGCGGCCTGACGATCCCCGACGACATCGCCTTCGTCACGATGGACGACTTTCCGTGGGCGACCGCGCTCGGCATCACCGTCGTCGCCCAACCCTCGTACGAGATGGGCCGGGAGGCCGCGAAACTCGTCGTCGAACGCCCGGACGAGTCGGTCGCGCTCGTCTTCGAACCCACGCTGATCCCCCGCACCTCGTGCGGCGAGCGGTAGGGCTCTGTGACTTTGCGAGGTCGTGTCGGGGCGCGACGAGTGGGCAGTCGACGCTCCCCGACCAGACAGATCTCGGCCGGATCTGTGACTCGTCGAGGCTAGCCCGTGTTTCGTAAGTGGGCCGGGCTGCGCCGGGCCCAGGCGCCGCCTGGCCGCACGCCGGGACCGCCCAGATACAACACCGGTATCCGGACGATCCCGTCGCACACCCAGCCGACCCCTGGACTCCGCCTCGCCGTCGACCCCCTTACGAAACACGGGCTAGTCGTCGTTCTTCGTCACCGCCGCGGTCGCCGGCAGCGCCCAGATGTCGGCGAGTGACGGGTCGGCGAAGTCGGGGTCGGATCGGCTCTGCAATCGCATCCGGACCGTGCCGGTTTTGACGAACCGGGCGGGCACGTGCAACCGATACGCCGCGATGCCCTCCCGGCGCAGCGGCCGGACGTTGAGCCGGGTCGCGACGAGCTCGCCGTCGACGAAGATCCGGTAGCTCTTCTGCTGTGGGTTGCTGTCGTAGGTCTCCAGACCCTGCAGCGTGAAGCCCGTTCCGGGCGTGACGGCGAGGTCGAATTCGTACCAGGCGTCCGGTACCCGGTACCCGCCGTAGCGGCGGGTCAGTCCGGCCTCGGTGTTCGTGCCGCTGGTCGGCGACGCCGTCAGCCGGTGCGCGTTCTCGGATGTGCCGTCGCCGAGGTCGACGTGATCGGTCGCCCCGGTCGGCGGGGTCGGAAAGGACCAGTCCAGTGTCGTGGCCGCGCTGTCGACGGGGGTGCCGCCGACGACGAACGCCGCACTCACCGGCACCGCGCCGTCTGGTTCGAAGCCGCCCGGGAAGATCCGAGCGACCCTGACGGCCCTGCCGCGGGCCGGCACGGTGACCGGGGTGGAGCGCCTGGTCGTCCAGCCCTCCGGACCAGCCACGGTGACGACGCCGGTGACCGGCTTGGCGCCGTGGTTGACGACGGTCAGCCGGACGTCCGCACCGGTGCCGGCCATGGTGGCGGCGACGGGTCCCGCCGACACGGTCGCCGGCTTCAGAACCACGGGCACCGTCACCGAGGGCACCAGGGTCACCGGGCCGTAGAGCCCCGAGTCGTACGGCTGATGGTTCTTCTCGTTGCCCTGGGTGTTGGTGACCCGGACCTCGATGGTGTTGACGCCCTTGTGGAGCGCGTCGCCGAGGTCGACGGTGTACGGCGCCCAGATCCGGTCGGCCACCCGGGTGCCGTTGACGGTGACCTCGGCCACGTCGGCGACCCGGCCCAGGTCGAGGGTCCAGTCGGTACCGGTCAGTTGCCCGGCGTCGAGAGTGACCCGGGTCGTGTAGGTGGCGCTGCCGGAGTAGTTCGGGGCCACATCGGTCCAGCCCTGCAGCGGCCGGGTGACCGGCGCGGCGCCGTTCGCCAGCGCCATCGTCCAGTCACCGTCGAGCTCGCGAACGTCCGGCACCTGCGCGGGCGCGCTCCTACCCGCGAGGAGCCCGTTCGCGCCGTTGACGCCCCGCAGCACGGTAACGCCGGACTGCCCGGTGCGGACCCGCGCGGTGAGGACCCCGTTGACGACGCCCGCCGAGGTCACCCGCCCCGGTCCGACGACCTTGGTGACGTGCGCTCCCGGCGTGCCGCTCAGGGTGACGCCGAGCGGTGCCCGTGGGTCGAGCGTCATCGGCACCACGGTCCCCTCGCCCGTCGAGCGGTACGTCGTCGCCTTGGTGACGTCACCGGTCTCGGGGTTCCAGACGGCCGGCACACCCTTGGAGGGGAAGGTCACGTCGACGGTGACCGGTGCGCCGCCCTCGTTGAGCAGTAGGTAGCCGGCGGTTCCCCTCTCGGCGAACCGCAGCGCGCGGATACCGGGGTTGGGCGTCGACAGCCGGACGGCCGCCTGGCCGAGGCCCGCCGCGGCCGGGCCGGCCTGATCGGATGCGGCGACGGTGACCACCCGGCGTCCGCCGAGCCGGCGGATCTCCGCGACCAGCGCGCCGAGCCTGCTGTCCCGCCCGGAGACCTCCATGGTCGGGGCGGGTCCGGCGAAAATGACCTGGCCACCCGAGGCGACGAAGGCACGCAGCGTCGTGGCCGCCTCGAGCGACAGATAGGGCGTCTTGGGTACGACGACGGTCGTGTAGGTCATCTTGCCGACCCGGAGCGTCCCGCCGACGACGGACGCCGGGGTGAGCACCTGCGGGTCGCCGGTGAGAGCGCCCTCGTCGAGCTGGTCGAAGTCGACCTGCGAGTCCTCGAGCGAGCTCATCGTGGCGATCCAGTCCTGGTCCGGCCCGAAGCCGGCCACGGAGCGTTGCGCGGCCTCGTTGGAGCGCTGTGTCTGCAGCAACGCGGTCGGGGCGGCGGTGGTGTGGCGGCCGAACTCCATCAGCCGGCCGGTCCAGGCGTTGACCTCGTCCATCCACGGCCACCAGGTGTTCTCCTTCATGAACACCGGCGGGTACGGGATGCCCTCGATCGCGTCGTACGTGGTGTGGAACAGCGCCTTGTTGATCCCCCGCAGCGCCGAGGTGGCGGCGCCTTCGCGCAGGTCGTCGAGCGACTTCTCCCAGCCGGTCGCCCCCATGAGCTCGTCGTAGACCAGCGGCTTGCCCATCTGGTGTGCGACGCTGGCCGCGGTGCGCGGCAGGAAGCGGGCAGCGCCGTTGCCGACATCGTTGAAGATCAGGTCCGTGCCGGGAATCTGCGCCCACTGATGCGCCGTCAGAAGGTTGCCCGAGTGCCGCAACTCCTCTAGCGGGCCATGCTCGTCCCACAACGGGTTCGAGATGATCGAGACGCCGTGAGCCTCGGTCCACTCGTACTTCGGCTTCCAGTAGGTCTCCACCCACTGGTCGGAGGCCGCTCGGTAGAAGCGGCCCTTTGCCGAGGCCCCGGGGCGGCCCATGTCGTTGAAGACCGACACCATCGCCCGCGCCACGGTGGTGCCGCCGGCCTCGACGCGGTCGGCGAGGGTCGGTGTCCACGGCACGGCGTTGGAGTTCGGCCGGTCGCTCAGCGACGGCTCGTCGTCGGCGAAGCCCAGCAGCACCGTGCCGAAGGCCCAGGCGAAGCGGTCGTGGTACTCACCCATGACGATCTTGTCGTAGAGCGCCATCGCCTCGGCGTCGAGGGTGTCGGCGTAGTTGTCGCCGCGGAAGCGGTAGGTGAACGCCTCGACGCGCCAGTCACCGGCGGGCGCGTCCCACTTCCCGTCCCCGTTGGCGTGGTCGGTGAGGTCGACGACCCGGTCGAGGTCGGTCGCGCCGGCACCCGCCGCGGGGCGGGCGGTGACGGCGATGACGTTCTCGAGCGGCGTGACGGCGACGTCGAAGTCGTTGACGGACGCTGGGTCGGTGAAGTCGTTGCTGTAGAGCGGCGTTCCGCCGAGGGACTGGGCGACTTCGAGGTCGTCGAGGCGCCACTTCTGCGGCCCGTCGACGCGCATGCCAACCCGGCCGGTCGCGAACGTCGGGTCGGTGACCGGGGCGACCTGCATCCCGTCGAGGGTCGCGGAGATCTGGTTGCCGGCGGCGCGGATGCTGATCGTGTGCCGGCCGTCGGGATTCCACCCGGTGGGTGTGGTCGAGCCCAGCCGGAGCAGGGAGAAGCTGCCGTCGACCTGCTTCCAGAAGTCGACGTAGCCCGCCTTGCGGACGTCGACGAGGTAGCCGTTGCGCTTGTCGGGCGACCGCAGCATGAACCCGGCCGTGCCCGACTCGATGGTGAAGTCCGCCTGGACGGTGTAGTCCGACCAGTTCGTACCGTCCTTGAGCAGCGTGATGCCCGGGAAGACCGCGGCGTCCGCGACGACCTCGCCGCCCACGATGCGGACGCTGGAGGAGAACAGGCCGGCGAGGTCGACCCGGTGGCCGCCGGCCACGACGACGTCGCCGGTGCGAACGGCGGTCTTGACGCCGAGGTCGGGTCGCGGTTTGTAGGTCTTGTCGCCGACAGTGCCGCCGTTGACGATCAGGCCCCCCGCCGCGCCGCTCGGGAACTGCGAGTCGTTGTCGAGCCAGACCTTCATGCCGAGTTCCCGCGACTTCTCCAGGACGTCCTCGACCCGGTCGAACCAGGCTGGGCTGAAGAACGGCTCGGCGTCCATCCGGAAGATGACGGTCTCGGTAAACCCGGCATCGTGCATGTTCTGCAGCGTCCGGTCGACCTGCGCCTCGCTCTGCACCCGGTTCCAGAACCAGAGCACGGCCGGCTTCTGATCGGTCGGGTGTGCGAAGGCTTCGACGTCGTATCCCGGGATGTGGATGCCGGAGCTGCCGACAAGCCGGGCGACGGCGGCCGGGGCTGCGGCTGCCGGCACAGCTAGATCGGTGATTGCGAGGACGAGGGCGACAACGAGTGCGACGCGGTGGCGCGGGCCCATGGCGGAGTCCGATCGAGAAGGGATTCTTAGGGATTCCGGGCCGGCCGTCGGCGGCAGTGCGACTGCCGCCCGCGGCCGGCATGCCGATATTCAGCCGCAGGGTGACGCAGGAGGTGAAACGTTTCAGTTAGGTCTGTTACCTGATCGTACGGATCTCGTCACACGAGCGCAATCATCAGCCACAGTGGACCTTGGCAGCCGCAACGGCCGTGCCGGCCGCAGCCGGGCCAGCTATAGGTCCTGTGGTCCGACGCTTCTATCGTGAAACAGTGCCCGAGTCATCGCCCCCGGCCACGCCCAACGGCCGCCGCAGGTCGCCGGCCCGTCGACTGCTGTCGCTGAACGCATTCATCTACGCCCTGGCCCTGACTCTCGTCCTGGTTCCGCTCGCGCTCAACGTTTTCGAGGCGGTGGTCGATCCCCTGCTGGAATACAAGGAGAATGGCCAGAAGGTCACCCTGCGCCCGGACGACGGCTGTCTGAAATACCGGCGAGCGCTGGGCGCACGCGCGGGCACCGTCACCCAGCGGGACTGCGGCTGGCAGCGGCCGGAGGGTGTCGCGGAGTGGGCACCGCAGACCCGCGAATTACTGGTCCTGGACCCGGCGAAGCGGCACGTCGTCGAACTGGTCGCCTACGGGATGGTGCCGGACGAGACCAAGACGGTGCGGTACACCCTTCCCGGGGGCGAGATCGTCGAACCCGCCGTGCGGCACCGCGACGACCTCGACCACCCGGCGTTCTGGATCCATCTGACCAGGATCGCGATACCGGTCGACCTGCGGGCGGTGGACGGTGCGCCGGCGTTCGAGCGGTTCCAGATCTTCGATACGGCGGGGAACGAAATTGCCACTGTCTGAGCGGCATCGGCGGCGCGCGGCGTGGAGCGTGCTGGCCGTCCTCGCGCTGACGGCGGCTGCGTGGGCATTCTGGCCTGCTGGTGACCCCGGCCCGCTCGTGCTGATCGACCGGGCCCAGGTCGGCGGGTCACGGTGGGCCGTGCTGGCCCAGCAGTCCGGCGGCACGGCCTGCCTTCAGGTGCGGGTCAACGGCGCCCGGCGGGCGCGGATGTGCGACCGGCACTGGGCCGAGTCCGTCAACCTGTGGCACGGCCCGCTACCCGAGCACCAGGTCGTGCCGATCGGTCCGCCGTCGCTGCTGCGCGTCACGTTCCCCGGATCGGACCGGGTCCTGGTGGTCTCGGTGCTGCCCGAGGCCATCACCGAGCTGCGGCTGGCCGGCCCGGGCCACCGGCCCGACACCCGGCTGACGGTGCGCCGCCTGCTCGGGTCGAAAGAGAACTACGTACTCGCCGTGGTCGACCGCGCCCAGCTCGGCGAGCCCAAGGCGTTCGACTCGGCCGGTCAGCCCATCTACTACAGGTTCATGGACCGGTGACTCCAACGGCGGCCTAAACTCTGTCGGCCCGGCGAGGCCGGTCACGAGATCTGGGCAGCGTGTCCCACTGACCGTGCGGTTCGTTGTGCGGCGTCTACGCGGGCGTGAGCGACGCGGCTGGCGACCGCGGTGCGGGTCTTGACGCCCAGTTTTCGCAAGATGCTGCTGACCTGCTTTTTGACCGTCTCGGGGCTGACCGTCATCAGGGCGGCGATCTCCGCGTTCTTGAGGCCTTCGGCGACCAGGTGAGCGACTTTCTCTTCCCGCTCGGACAGGCCGTACAGGGCGGACAGGGTGCCCGCCTGCTGGCTGACGCTCGAGGACGCGACGCGCCGTGGGGTGGTCTCGCCGAGGGCTACCGGGATGGCGTCGACGTACCGGTGGCGGCCCATTTCGTAGGGCCTGGCGTATTCGGCGGCCGACAGGTGCCGGCGGATCTGGTCCTCGGCCTGCGCGCGGGCCGCGGCCAGCGGACCGAGCCCGTTGATGTCCACACCCATCGAGGTGCGCAGGGCTTCGGAGGCGCCGAGCAGCCAGGCGGCGAGTTCCGCCGCGGCGCGGGAGTCCGCCGCGGTGTCGAGCATCGCCGCCATGATCCAGGCATACAGCTCGACGGACCAGACGATTCCCCAGGTGTCGTTGATGTCCTGCTCCAGCCGTAGGCACTGGAGCATGCACTGCCTGGCATGCTCGAGTTGTCCGGCGTGCCGGGCGGCCAGGGCGCTGCCCCACAGCGCCCAAGCGATCGACCACGGCCCCCCGGATTCCTTTGCCTGGCGCAGGTACTCGGCGGCGATCGCCAGGGCCTCGTCGGGGGTGTCGGACCATGACCTGCTCATGGTCTCGACCATCGTCATCATGTGCCGGTCACCCATCGTCGCCGGCACCAGCGGGGTCGCCATGCGGGCGGCTGCCAGCAAACCGATGGCGGCCCGGCTTCCGCTGCGCAGGGCTTCGATCGCGCCGAGGGGATACATCAGCGTCGCGGGGATGGGCATGTCGCGGCGGGCGAGTTGATCCTTGGCGAACTGGGCCATGGCGGCCGCCTCGTCGGCGCGGCCCTGGGTGACCACCACCCATCCCAGCGCGCCGGCGATGGTGGCCAGCACCGTGGCCTTCTCGTCGGTGTCCGGGACCCCGAAGGCCTCGATCACCCGCCGCAGCACCTGCGCCACCATGTCCAGTACCCCGTAGAAGTGCGGGGTGCGGGACCGCACGACGTTGAAGGCGATCATGGCGGCGCCGACCATGTCGCCTTCGTCGAGGCAGTAGTCGATCGCGGCGAAGACGTCGTTCAGCTGCTGATGGAGGTTGTGCATGACGTCGATCTCGTGGGGGCCGTACCAGCTGCTGGCGGCCTGCTCGGCGATGCCAGCGAAGTGGTGGCGGTGCAGCAGCCGGGCTTGGGCGGCGCCGGCGGGGCCGAGTTCCCGCAGGCCGTAGTCGCGCAGAGTGTCCATCATCAGCCACCGGGTGCTCGCGGTGTTCGGGTCGGGGTCCTTCTTGATGATCGACTTGTAGGCCAGTGCGGCGATCATCTCCCTGATGGCCATGCCGTCGAGGCCGGTGACCGCCTCGACGGCCTTCATGTCGAAGCCGTGCCGGAAGACCGTCAGTTGCCGCCACGTCGTGCGTTCCTCGGCGGAACACCGGCCGTAGGAGAACGCGACGGCCCGCTCCAGCCCGGACGACAGCGCCGGCTCCGCGGCGAGGCCGTGGCCCGAGGAGGCGTCGAACTCCTCGTCCTGCTCCGGATCGGTCAGCAGGCGGAACCGGTCCTTCCCCAGCTGCTCGATCAGGTCCTCGACGGACAACCCGCCGGGCACCCACCTGGCGGCCAGTTCGATGGCCAGGGGAAGACCGTCGAGTTTCTCGCACAGCTGTTTGACCGCGGCTTTGTCGGTCAGGGCGTCACCCGAGCCAGCCCGGGTCACCAGGGCGCTGAACAGGGCTACCGACTCGCCCAACGTCAGCGGCGTCACGTCCAGGACGTGGCAGGTGTCGCGGCGGAACCGTTCGCGCGAGGTCGCGATGATCTTCAGCCGGGGGATGGTCCTGAGCAGGTCCGCCAGCAGCGGCCGCAGCGGGAGCAGGATGTCGTCGCACCGGTCGAAGACCAGCAGTACCTCGGCGAGCTCCAGGTGGTCGAAGTGGTCGCGCACCGTCGTGGCGGTGATGGTGCCGTTGCTGCGCAGACCGACCGCCTTCGCCACGAGGGCGTAGAGGTGTTCGCTGAACACACCGGACTCGTGGCTCAGTGCCTCCAAGCTGATGGTCCACGCCCTGCCCCCGGAAGACCTCTGCCAGACGGCGGCGATCCGGGCCGCGAGGCTGGTCTTGCCGACACCTCCGGGCCCGTGCAGGGTCAGCCAGCGCACACTGTCGTCGAGCATCCGGATGGCAGTGCCCAGCAGTTCTCCGCGCCCGACGAACGGCCCGAAACCCGACGCAGTCTCATGATCAGGCGTGGTCACCAGCGCAGGTTACCCCCATCGAAGGTGCTCACCATCGTGGATACCCGTTCGGGGGTAGTGGTGAAAGATCGACTACCCCGTTGTGGTGATGCGCATGGCCGCCAGTGCCCGGAAGACTCCTGATGCGCGCAGCCGCACGGTAGGCATCGGGGGCCGGGGCGGGTGCGGCAGGTGGCGTCCTCTCGACTGGGGGTCCACATGACGATGACGGGTGCGACGCGGCGGGCCAGGGTCCGGCCAGGAGGAACTTCCAGCTGAAGAGCCGGGCCGACTCGGGCGGCTCGTGGCTCGGGTGCCAGACGGGCAACGACCCGTCGCACCCGAGCTGTTCCGGGCAGGCCGGGCTCAAGGTCTCCAGGAGCGGTGGTCCTGTCCTCCGGTTCCACCACCGGCACCGGAGTCAGAGCCTGGAACGTGCGGCCGGACTGTGGGCCAGGCGCGGAATCAAGGGGATGGAAACTGTCACAGTCCACGCGGTTGTCCGGTCCTTGAAGGTGAGCGGATCCTCCGGATCCGCATTCCTAGGGAGGCCACTGATGTCGGACGCCGAGTCGACGACCACCAGGCAGAAGCCACAATCGAACGCGTGGCAGACGGCGGTCACCATGGTGCAGGAGGCCGAGCCTCCCTTCATCCCGGCAGGCGCACACGCGGCGACAATCGTCGTCGAGTTCCCTCCGGGTGACCCCGGCACCCCACCGCACCGGCACCCCGGCCCGGCCTTCGGCTATGTGCTGGACGGCGAGATGGTATTCGAACTCGAAGGCGCACCGCCGCGCGTCGTCCGCGCCGGGGAGGCGTTCTGGGAGCCGGGCGGCGATGTCATCCACTACCAGGACGGCAACAATCGCGACGACATCGCGGTGCGTTACACCGTCACCATGCTCTGCGAACCCGGCAAACCGATGCTCACCCTGGTGGACGAGGACGAGCTTGCTCAGCGCGCGAGCCGCCGCTCCCCAGGTATCGGCTGACCCTCCTGGCCGAGAATGGCTCGAGCCGAGCGGGTCCGCGATATCCGCCGACGCGAGGCGCGGCCCCGCAGCCCGGCCATACAATTGAAACACTTGATACGCATGTTCTTTTCATCCGCAAAGACTTGGGTTCAGGTCATTGATCCGGATACAGTCGGCACGCCCTCCGGCAAGGGACGACCGACGAAAGGACCGCGATGCGCTGGCCGTTCGTCAGAGCGACCCTCGTGCTGGCCCTGCTGGTCTGCGGCGTGTTCGGGCACGGATGGCACGCGCAGGATGCCGAGTCCGCGTCGACGGTGACGTCCGTCCCGCACCACACGGCCTCGGGCGTCGGCAGCGTGACAGCCGGCCACGGCGCTTTCCGCGTGGCTGTCGACGAGGTCTCCCCGTCGAGCACCCACCATGCGGCGCGGGACACTCACCAGCCGGAGCACCATGCGTGCGGCACGGCATGGGCTGCGGACAAGTCGCACTCTCTCGCCGCTCCGGCCCTGAGCAAGACGGCGTCCCCCGCCGACCACGGCGGCCGCGGTGAACCGCCGATTGCCACCCCGGCCTACTGGTCGGGACGCAGCTTGTTGTTGCTGCAATGCGTCAGCCGTACGTGACAGGTCCACGCTTCGTGATCGGATCCAGGCTGCTCTGAGGCCTGGACCCGATGTCTGACTGCGCTCCCTCCACGCTCCCCTGCGCTCAGCAGGGCGGCGCACGGGATGCGCACCTCACCGGCGCTGCCCCTGACGGGCCGGCCCTGCCGCCTGTCACCGGGCGCGGGTCGCGCGGGCCCTTGTCACGTTGCGGAAAGGACCCATCGTGGTCGACCTTGCTTTCTCCCGTCCCGCTGGCCTACCCACCCCCAGCCAGCTGATCTCCAGCTCCACCTGTCATGACATCGATCAACTTGTCGGTAACACCCCGGTGCTGTGGACGCCGGACATCCGCGGCGGCTCGCCGCGCGGATTCTGGGCCAAACTCGAGGGCCACAACCCCGGCGGCATCAAGGACCGCCCGGGCCTGCACCTGATCACCCGGGCCCGGGAACGCGGCGAGCTCGCCCCGGGCGCACCAGTGGTGGAGTCCACCTCCGGGACCCTCGGCCTGGGCCTCGCCCTGGCCAGCCGGGCGTACGGGCATCCCGTCACCCTGGTCACCGATCCGGGCATGGAACCGTTGATGCTCAACCTGTTGCGTGCCTACGGCGCACGTGTCGACGTGGTGCACAGTCCGCACCCGGTCGGTGGGTGGCAGCAGGCCCGCCGCGACCGGGTCGCCGAGTTGCTGCGCGAGCATCCCGGCGCGTACTGCCCGGATCAGTACAACAACCCGGACAACGTCGACGCCTACCAGGGCCTGGCGCTGGAACTCGCCGCACAGCTCGGCCGCATCGACGTGCTGGTCTGCAGCGTCGGCACCGGCGGGCACAGCGCCGGCGTGTCACGGGTCCTGCGCGAGTTCTTCCCACGACTGCGCCTGGTCGGGGTCGACACCATCGGTTCGACCATCTTCGGCCAACCCGCCCGCACCCGGGTGATGCGCGGGCTGGGCAGCAGCATCCATCCGCGCAACGTCGACTACGACGCCTTCGACGAGGTCCACTGGGTCGCACCAGCCGAGTCGGTGTGGGCGTGCCGCCAACTGGCCGCCGCCCGCTACGTCAGCGGTGGCTGGAGCGTCGGCGCGGTCGCGCTGGTGTCGTCCTGGCTGGCCGACACCCTGCCCGACGACACCCGTATCGCCACGGTGTTCCCGGACGGCCCGCACCGCTACGCCGAGACGGTCTACAGCGACGACTACTGCCGCCCGCGTGACCTGCTGGACCGGCCACCCGCCCGCGAACCGGACCGCATCGACAACCCACGCCAGCGCGAGGTGACCCGCTGGACGCGGTGCACGACCGTGGTCGACCCGACAGCCGAGGCCCCCGTGCGGGAGGCGGCATGAGAACGACCATCGCACAGATCGCCTCGTTCAACCGGCCCGTGCAGCTGCTACTGATCAACCAGCTCACCATCAACATCGGCTTCTACATGCTGATGCCGTACCTGGCCGGCTATCTGTCAGCCGAGTTGGCGATGGCGGCCTGGATGGTCGGGCTGGTGCTGGGCATGCGCAACCTCAGCCAGCAGGGCATGTTCCTGCTCGGCGGCAGCCTCGCCGACCGGATCGGCTACAAGCCGATGATCCTGGCCGGCCTCGGGCTACGGGTCGTCGGCTTCGCGATGCTGGGCCTGGTCGACTCCCTGCCCGGGCTGATCGTCGCCTCGGCGCTGACCGGACTGGCCGGCGCGCTGTTCAACCCGGCGGTACGCGCCTATCTGGCCGCCGAGGCCGGTGAGCGCAAGGTCGAGGCGTTCGCCCTGTTCAACGTCTTCTACCAGACGGGGATCCTGGTCGGCCCGCTGATCGGCCTGGCCCTGCTCGGCGTCGCGTTCCAGTGGGTGTGCCTGGTCGCCGCGGTGCTGTTCCTGCTGCTGCTGATCATGCAGTCCCGGGCATTGCCCGCCCGCCGCGGCGACGACCGGGGCCGGCCCTCGCAGTCCATGCTGGCCGACTGGCGCCAGGTGCTCGGCCACCGCTCGTTCCTGCTGTTCTCGGTGGCGATGATCGGCTCCTACGTGCTGAACTTCCAGGTCTATCTCGGGCTGCCCATCGAGGTGCGGCGGGTCACCGGCGGTGAGACCGGCGTGGCGATCCTGTTCGCCGTCTCCGGGTTGCTGACCGTGCTGGGTCAGGTGCGCCTCACCGGCTGGGTGACAGCACGGTGGACACCCGCCCAGGCCATCACCAGAGGCCTGCTCGTGATGGCGGCTGCCTTCGTACCATTGGCTTTGGCCTCCACCGCCGCACCTGCCGCAGCCGGGCCGTGGCGATGGTGGTCCTCCGCGCTGGCCGTCGCGCCGGTGCTGGCCAGCGGCGCGTTGCTGACGCTCGCCACCATGATCGTGTACCCGTTCGAGATGGCCACCATCGTCAGCCTCGCCGGCGAACGGACCGTGGGCACCTACTACGGCTTCTACAACACCCTGGCCGGGATCGGCATCGCCGCGGGCAACCTGCTCACCGGGCTCGCCCTGGACACCGGCCGCGCCCAGGGCATGCCGTGGCTGCCCTGGGTCGTACTGGTCGCGACCGGCCTGGCCTGCGCGACCGGGATCGCGGCTCTGGGCAAGCAGGGACACCTGGGCCCGCGCGAGCATCCGGCGCAGGCCGTTCGGCGGCCTGCGGATGCGGCGGCTCGCTGACCGCACCGCACCACGCAGGTTTCAGCCCCGCTCAAGGCGGCCCCACATTCACGCGCTCCGCGTGAATGTGGGGCCGGGGCTGTCGCCGCGGCACGTCATACCTACGGCGAAACCGGGATCCTGTCCGATGAGGACGAAGCCGGCCCATGTGGCACGGAAGGGGGAGCAAGGTCATCGTCGACCCCCCTAGCGTCTACCAGGACACGGAAGCACGACCTCGGGGAGCAACGGATGCGCAACATCGGTCGGGGAACACTGCTGGCGGCCGGCGCGCTGGGGCTCACGCTCGCGGCGGCGCCCTCCGGGGCCACGGCCGGCACCTTCGCGGCGAGCAACACCGGGGTGCTGGACCTCGCGGCGGTCTCCGCCACGGCATACACGCTGGTGCTGCCCGACGAGGGCGCGGACTATGTGGATCCCGCAACGGGCGAGCCACCCTCGCGGTGCCGCACCGGCGAGCTTCGCATCACCGGCGACGCCGGATCCCTGCTCTTCGAGAACATCACCGGGCACGCCTGCTCGCTGCGGGGACACCCCGGCGTCAAGACCGCGGCCGGTGCGTTCACCCCCGCCGGCGCGGCAGCGCCGGCCATGCTGCTCGCGCCGGGCGACCACGTCCGGGCCGCGGTCCGACCGGCCACCAAGACCTGCGAGACGACGGTACGGGTGCCCGGCTTCCAGATCACGGCGCCGGAGGACAGGAGTACGTCGTTTGTCAGCGCGCCGCACGAGGCTTGTGCCGCGGGCTCGGTGGCGGCGTTCACCGTGGCTGGTTGAGGTTGTCGGTCGGCGTTCCCGACTGACGGCGGAGGCCCCCGGTGGGATCGGGGGCCTCCGCCGGCGGCGGCGATCGTGACCCGGCCTCGTTGTCGATGGTGTTCCTCCCAGGTTTCGATGACTCCATCGAACCGGTGCAGAACAGAGCGCCAATCCTGAGTCGGTGAAACCCCGGGGCTCCCTGGCGGGTGTCTGTCAGTGACAACACCGAAGGGGGACACGGCGTGGCCGAACACAGCGGCTTCGAAGAGTTCTACACCGGCACGCGACATCGGCTGATCATGTACCTGTACGCCATGACCGGCGACCGGGCGGAAGCGCAGGATGCCGCGCAGGAGGCCTACGTTCGGGCCTGGCAGCGTTGGTCCACCGTGTCCAGTTACGACAATCCCGAGGCCTGGGTCCGCACCGTCGGACAGCGCCTGTGCCTGAACCACTGGCGCAAGGCGAGGAACCGCATCGGCGCCTATCTCCGGCACGGAACCGGTCCGGACGCCGATCCACCGAGCGAGAACACCGTCGCGCTGATCAGCGCGCTCAAGCAGCTCTCCGTGGCCGAGCGTCAGGCCGTCGCCATGCATCACCTCATGGACCTCTCCGTCGCCGAGGTGGCGGCACAGACCGGGGTCCCGGTCAACACGATCAAGACCCGGCTGGCGCGCGGTCGCCGGGCACTCGCCGGCCTCCTCGACGAGGACGCACCCGAGGAGTATGCCCATGCCTGAACAGGCCTTCCACTCCCTCTTCGCCGAGACCGAGAACATCCGGTGGGACTCCATGAACCAGGTACGCGCACGCGCTCGCCGCCGCACCATCGGCCAGGCCGCGGTGGTGGCCGGCGTTGTCGCCGTGGCACTCGTCTCCGGCGGCGTCGCCGTGGCACAGCACCGCCAGCCGCCCGTGACGCCGCCTGCGGCCACCGCCTCGCCGACGCCTCCGCCGTCCACCCCGTCCAGCCCTGCCAGCCCGTCCAGCCCGTCCAGCCCGTCCACCTCGACGGTCACCGACCTCACCTCCGCGATGATGTTGCAGCCGCGGGACGTCGGTTCCGGCTACACCGTGTCGGGCGGCGACTTCACGTTCGATTTCGACTGGACCTTCGAGTTCGGCCTCTCGGCGCTCGGCTGCTCCCGGAGCGCCAGGCCGGCTCGGGTCGCGGAGCGCGAGCGCGAGCTGCGCAAGGGCCAGCCGCAGGACGAGACCTTCGTGCTCCAGCACACCCTCCTGTCCACCGAGGCCAAGGTCACGAAGTATCTGGCCGATGTCAGGACACGGGTGTCCGCCTGCGAGCCGGCCTCGGGGCAGTCGGTGCGCATCGCGGCCCAGGGTTTCGCCGGTGACGACTCGGTTCTGGTGGTCTTCGACCACGGCGCCGGCAATATCGCCAAGACCGTGCTGGTGCGCAAGGGCGGCGTGCTGACCGAGATCTTCAGCAAGCCGGGCCGCAGCGACTCGGCAAGCCGCGAGCTGGGCAGAAAGGCCGTGGCTCGGCTCTGACAATCTCGCCCTACCCGGCGGCTGGAGCTCGCACCGCGGTTCCAGCCGCGCTGCCGCCGTCGTCCGTCACGTCGACGCCGGAGCTCTGCGCCGGCACGGCGGCCCGCGCTACCGCGTCCACGTCGACAACCTCCAGCGCACCGATCCCGCCCATCACCGTCGCCCCACCCGCATGGTCCCGGCGAACAACGGCCTACGACTACGCCTGTTCTGACCTGCCCTGTCACACCCTTCACCTCACCAGGAGAAACCGCCGTGAAGCCCTCGCGTCCCCGCCCCGACCTGCTGCTCGTTTGCCACCCTTGAGTTTCCGCAGTTTGGGTGGCGGGTCGGCGATGGGTTTGACACGCCGGGTGGCCTGGAAGTTCGTGATCTTCGGGTGAGATGACGGAAACTCGGTCGGGTTACGCACCCGCAGTCCGCTCGAGTCGTGACCGCCGTCAGCCGCTTGTGGACAGTCAACGTCATGTCCGGTTAATCGGACAGGTGAAGCGGGGCACACGTGCCGCGATCTTCGACATAGCGTTTCCGTCGGGCCTCGACCGAGGTCCATCAACGGTAAGGACTGCTATGCCATTGAAGGTTCGAAGGGGGGCGCGGAAGGCATTGGCCGCCGCACTCCTGATGGTCGCCATTGTCGCGGGTTTCGCCTCGCCGGCTCAGGCGGACGACCCGCCGCCATGGGGCGCCCGCTACGAGGACGCCTACTACTACGGCTCCATCGACGCGAGCCGGTCCAGCACCATCCTCCTGTCCGAAAGCTGCGCCGCCGGCTGCTACGAATACGCGCGCTGGCATACGATCGGCGCCGGGTTGAGCCCGTCCGAAAAGCCGATCATCAAGCTCAAGAGCTACCTGACGAACCAATGCATCAGCAGCGGTGGCTCGACCGCCGGCGAGACCGCCTGGACGAAACCCTGCGCCAGCAACTACGAGAACTGGGAGCTGTTCAAGGTCCCGGACAGCGGCGGGACCTACTTCGTGTTCAAGAGCTGGGGTGCCTGGGTCAATCAGGGACTACACCTCTGCCTCCAAGCAAACGGCAACCCGGCGTACGTCCGCATGCAGCCGTGCAACACGGCCAACAACCGGCAGCGCTGGCGCTGAGCCCGGCGCATCAAATAACGGCGGTCCGGCGGCGCGGGGCCGCCCGTGCTTCCGGACCGCCTGTTGCACGTGCCCCGCAGCGATCGGGCGGCGCGCTGTGCCCGGCTTACCCGGACCGCACCGGCGAGAGAGACCGGGCGATCGGGGATGGTGTGCACCGTCGCTGAACGTGTGCTCGTCCAGCGCTCGCAGGAGTCAGGGTCGCCACCGTGCCGTGAGCGTCGCGGCCGGGCAATCCAGGTTCTTTACCGAACGTGATGACGACCTCGGTCGCCGGCGCCCTTCAACGCGGCATGACCGGGCACCCGATCAGCGATCCAACCAGCTATCGACCGAGGCATCGCCGACAGCCTCATGACGGGGGCAGCCCGTCAGAAGACACGTCGATCAGGTGTATCGCCTCGGACATTGGGATCGGGCGGCGGGATGCCGCGTCGAGGTCCTTGCCATCCCGGGTCCAGAGCGGACGGAGCACGTTGATGGCGTGGTCGAGTCGGCACGTTGCGACCTGGTCGGCCCAGCCCTGCCAGCGGAGCGACTCGTAGAGCCCGTCGGCGGGCTCTGGTGGCCTCCGGTGCCCGTAGGGCAGGCCGCACAGGATGGCCAATCCTATCCAGAGGTGCCCGGGGTTCTGGGGCGCCGGAGGCCCTCAGGAGCAGTTGAACTGCCGCCATTGATCTGCCAACCGCCGGCCGGGCGGTCCTACGCCCTTCGCCAGTTGACGGCAACTCCGACGTAGCCGCCATTGGGCACGACCACGATCTTCGTGACATTGCTGCCGGTGTAGTACGTGCGGGATGTCTGGTTCGAGGCGCTCCACACCTGCGTGCCGGACACGTTGTACATGCGGATCGTGTACGGCCAGTTCGGCCGCGAGCCCACGTTCGTTCCGGCGTCGGTCCAGATGGTCTCGTTGAACGCGGCGTGACCGTTGGAGTAGTTCAGCGCGGTCGAGCCGCTACCAATGTACGAGTCCTGACCGTCGTAGTTGTTCGTGAAGCTGCCGGCGAACGCGGGCGTGCTGCCGACGAATACGCCGACGAGCAGAAACACGGTCGTGATGACCACTGTCCTCGCCATGCTGGGGAATCGTGACATGCGGTTGTCCCTTCGAGTGCGTTTGCCCCCTGTCCGCACGCCGGGTCGGCGTGCGTCGGCGGCTTGCGGCCTGTGCCGATAGCTGACGGACAGACACACTCAGCCAAGGCCACGTACGCGCTCATCGGCATACCGCGCACCCGGGCGGGCAACACGGGATAGTCGCGCAGCGCCTGCATGCCTTCTGAGGCCGTCAGGTGAGCCGGCCATCAGTCATGGTCACCTTGGCAAGATACTTACTCTACTTGTATATTCGGCGCCATGCGACCGACTTCGCGTCCCGCGCTGCGGGAACCGTCGTACTTCGTCCTTGCTGGCCTGCTCGACGGGCCGCTGCACGGCTATGCCGTGATCAAGCGGGTGGCCGAGCTGTCCGACGAGCGGGTGACACTCGCCGCCGGCTCGCTGTACTCGGTGATCGACCGGCTGCTCGGCGAAGGACTCATCACCGCCGACGGTGAAGAGATCGTCAACGGTCGTGCCCGCCGCTACTACCGGCTCACCGACGAGGGGCACCGCGTACTCGCCGAGGAAGCCGACCGGCTCGCCCGCGCGGCCCGGGTGGTCATGGACCGCCTGCCGCACCACGGCTTCCCGCAGGGAAGCACAGGCAACCCTTCTACCGCGAGGATCAGACCAGCATGAGTTCCGACGTTCTGGAGAAGCGCTACCGCATGCTGCTGCGCGCTTATCCGGCCGAGTACCGCCGCGAACGTGCCGACGAACTGATCGACACGTTGCTCGGCGACGAACCGACCACCCGCCGATGGCCCACCCTCCGGCAGGCGGCCTCGCTGATCCGCGGTGCCCTGCGGGTGTACGGCGGCAGCACCGCGGCCCGGCCCACCGCCGTGCTGCTCTGGCAGGGAATCCACCTGGGCGCCATGGCGGTGCTGGCACTCGGTGCGCTCATCGGCCTGGACGACCTCGTCGAGGCGTTCCAGTTCGGCGGATTCTCCGATCCCCTGGCCGTCCTGCGGGACCAGGGAATTCACGAGGTCATGGTGGGCGCGGCACTGGTGGCGCTCGTCGCGGGCCGCGCCCGTACCGCCGCCGTCCTGACGGTGGCCGCGGCGGTGGTCCCGACCGCGTTCTCCACGTATCTGTTCTCCAACGGCCTGCCGCAATGGTGGGCACCGGTCGTGGCCGCACCTCTCATCGTGGTAGGCCTATGGCGTCCTGCGGACGTGTCGCCCGCGCCCCGCGCCAACGCCGTCCTGGTCACCGCCGGCATGGTCGCCCTGCACCTGATCCCGGTGGAAGGCTTCCGCAACGTCGACATGAGTTCTCGGATTCTTGCCGCCGCCATGGTGACCTGCGGGGCAGCCGCCTTCCTGTGGGTGGCCGCGGCCGACCAGCGGCTGCTGGTCGCGGTCATCCCCACCTTCCTGCTGGGCACGCTGCATCAACTGGACATTCTGTACAGCCTGCTACGGGCGGGCCAACTGGACGACACTTCGGTGAGTGAACTGTGGCACCGGCCAGACGCCCTGCCATCCCTGGTCGTCGCTGTCCTCGTAACAGCCGGCACGGTCGTCTCGACCAGACTGCGGCAGCGCACCCGAGCTTGACGAAGCGACGGTTGTCCGGCCACGGCCGGACAACCGAGCAAGAAACGGCGAGACGGCGGATCATCTACCTCCGAGTTGCGCATTCCGAAATCGCGATGAATCCGCGTTGCGGTGCGGAACGTTCACCCCAACGGATGCACTGACATCGGCTATGTCCGTGCGTCGCCGCGCGCCTCGCCGTGACGCCGGGTAGCGCGCGGATCGCGGCATTTTCAGACGTTTCGGCTTGACAGTCGCTCTACTTCGGTCTTGCCGGGGAATGAGGTGGTGAGCGCGGGAAGCGCCTGGCATTGTCGCGGGATGGCCAACCGACACTTCGGCAAGGCAGGCGACGTGTGGAAGCACCTCATGTTGTGTGAGGTGCTTGCGGCTCTCGAACCGACGCACTACGCCGAGAGCCATGCGGGCAGCGGCGCCTACGACCTCGTGCACGACGATGAGCGGAACTACGGCGTGGATCACTTTCTCGAGGTGTCCTCGGTAATCGAAACACTTGGCGCGTCCGCATACGCTCATGCGCTGCACAGGTTCACCTCGACCGGACGAGCGCGTTACCCAGGATCAGCGCTCCAGGCGATGACGTTGCTCGGTGATGCCTCCGAGTATCTGTTCTGTGACATGGACCCGGTAAGCGCGGACGACTTACGACGCTGGGGGCGGAAGCTCGAGCTGTCGCGATGTCAGGTCGTCGAGCGCGACGGCATGACCGCGGTAGCCGAGTGGCTCGACACTTGCGCCGGTAGTCGTCGTGTCGTCCATATCGACCCGTTCGACCCGTTCGCTGCTCAACCAGGTGGCCTGTCGGCAGTTCAACTCGCAGGGCAGGTGTCCGAATCCGGGTCGGTGCTGGTGTATTGGTACGGGTTCGACAGCCCGGTGGAGCAGGCGTGGGCACTCGCGGAGATCGCTCAGCGTACCTCTAGGCCACTGACCTGCTTGGATGTGCTTGTCACGGACGAAACAGGCCAGGGCATGAACGGCGATCTCGGCGTCGGGACGACACCCGGGACCGGCTTCGGCGTGGTTCTGGCGAACGTCGGAGAGCAGGTGATCGCCAATTGCGATCGCCTGGGTCGGGATCTCATCCGCACCTACGACGGCAAGCGGTTGCCTAATGGGCAGCAGGGCCGACTGAGGTTCACGCGTCGGCAGCAGGTCTGAGGATCCTCGGGGCGTGACAACGTCCTCAATTCGGCAAAGCCGCGCGTGGACCGCTACGTTCCGGAAGCCATGTACGCGGCGAGGATGTAGTTGGGATGGCGGTCGAGGGTCTTGCGGGCGCGGTCGGTCGGGTGCGTCGGTACCACCGCGCCTATGTTGCCGATCTGGCTCGTGTGATGGCGTTCGGGGGGTCCGTCGTGTTCGCGTGGACAGGGTCATCTGTTGTCTGCTGAGCACGCGGTGGGGCTTACGTGGAAGCGAAGGAGACGTTCGGTGTCACTCGCAGCCCCAGGACGAACGTTGCGGCCCCGGCGCTGGCGAGGACCGCGATGGTGGCGAAGACCGGGCGTGAGCCGGCGAACTGCAGCGCCGGGCCCGCGGTTACGGAGCCGATGAACGCGGCCAGGTTTTCGGTGGTGGTTACCGCGGCCATGACGTGCGGCCTGTGCTCTGGCGGGGTGCGCAATGTGAAGCGCGTGATGAGTGTCGCTGCGAGCACTGGCGTGGCCAGCCCGGTGAGGAACAAGCCGAGGGCTATGACGATCGGCCGTTCGATGAGCAGTAGCCACAGCGGCGCGCACAGAAGGATCGCGGCTGCGGTTAGGGCGTTGGTGCCCATCCGGCTCAGCGTGGTGACCGCGGCCAGGCTGCCGAGCGCGAGGCCGGCGCCGTTTGCCGCAGTGAGCAGGCCCAGCGTGCGGGGGTTTCCGCCGAGTTCGTGCAGAACCAGCACCGGTAGGCAGAGAAAGATCGCAGGGACCGTGAGCGTCACCAGGACGAGGGCGACGCCGAAGAGCCGCAGCGGGGGGTCGCTCAGTACGTTACGGACGCCGTCCCCTCTCGGAGGATGGTCGGTGAAGCGGGTCGCAGGAGCGTTTGCGGGCGGTCGCACGAAGGCGAGCACGATCAGGAACGAGACGAAGTACGTTCCGGCGTCGATCCAGAGGATCTCGGCCGGGCCGAGTAGCGCGATGAGGACGCCGCCGAGGGCGGGTCCGGCGAGCGCGGCGATCCTGGTCGCGGCGTCGATGAGGCTGTTGGCGCGGCCGACGAGCTTTTCGTCGGTGCCCCGCACGGGGCCCAGCAGCTCGGGCAGGATCAGCCGCTGGGAGGAGACGTACGGGGTTGTGAACGCTCCGAGCCCGAACGACACGGCGAGCAGGATCGGCAGGTTCAGTCCGTCGGCCAGGTGTAGCAGCGGGATGGACGCCATCAGCGGCGCCCTGGCCGCGTCGCCGATCAGCATGGTTCGCCGCGTGCCGAGTCTGGCGACCAGCTTGCCGCTGGACAGTCCCACGATCACAACGCCGGCGAACTCGGCGGTCAGGACGAGGCTCATCTTCACCGGCGAGCCGGTGGTGACCAGCACGAACCACGGCAATGCCAGCAGGGTGAGCCAGGACCCGAATGTGGACAGCAGTTTCGCGGTGAACAGGGCGAGCAGGCCCGGCGTGCGCAGCATCAGTTCGGACCGTTGTAGGTGGGTACGGCGTAGGCGAAGAACGCGACTCGGCGGGCGCCTTGTTTGCGGGGCCGGGCGGTGTTTGTGTACTCCGCGATGACGGCCTTGATCCGCTCGGTCGCCTCGGTGAGTTCGCCGGGATCGAGGTAGCCCGTGTCCTCGCCGAGCCAGGCCGCCTCCTGCCACGTGAGGTCGAACTCGTCTTCGTGACGCTGGTACTCGTCGAGCGCGGCCAGCCGCCGGGCGATGAACTGCTCCCGCAGCGCCCGGGACGCGGCGGTGAACTCCGGCGAGCCGTCCCCGGTCGCGGTCCAGGTGATCCCCCGGCTGGTGGCCTGCCACGGCCGCTCCCGGCCGCGCGCCAGATCGACGGCCGGTTCCACCAGGCCCCATTTCGCCAACTGGCCGACGTGGTAGCTGACCGATGCCGTCGATTCGCCGGTCAGGTCGGCCAGCGTCTTGCCGGTCGCTGGACCATCGACGGTGAGTAGTTCGAGCAGTTTGAGCCGGATCGGGTGGGCGAGCGCACGCAGGGCCTGCGGGTCGGTGACCTGCTTCCGGTATGGGGATGCCATTTAGCCAAGATATGTTGGCCAACAAGTCTTGGCAAGCATGAGCCCTGTGAGGAGGTGCAGCGCCTCGACCGAAGTGAGTCCCGCCAAGTCGATGCCGACGAGCGCACCCCGCACTGTTGACCAGGGGGCAAGGCGCCGTGGCCTTGTCCGCGACTCAGGACGCGAATATTGCTGGGTCAGAGAATCACCGAGATTTTGCAGATGTCGATGTTCGCGGAGTTCGACCCCGGATTGCTGGAATCCCCGAGCCCGCTGTTGTCCGTCGCCAAAGCAGGTGACCTCCGTGCCACCGAAGATGTTCCACAGCCGTTTCTTGCCACCGAAGTTGCACCGCCGCTGGTCAAGAGCCCGTCGTCGGCAGCTTGTGGGCCGCGGTTGTCGCCCGGACCACGCCAGCGAGCGCTTCCTACGTTGACATCCAATCTGATCCGACCTGGTCAGAGCAGGGGCGATTGGGCCAGGGTCTGGTGTCAACGGACAGCTGTCCAGCCGGTCTAGCCACTCACTCAGCCTCGATCCACCGATGAATGTTGATGGGTGGCGGCGTGCCGATATAGAAAGTGCCCTCTGAACTGGGAGGATAGGAGTTACGACGCTTCTATTCCACCGGTTCGAGAGGGCACCTCGCAGGTGAGATTACGCCAAGACACGCCAGTCGTGCGCGCAACGTTCGACGATCCGAATCTCGTGTCGTGCGCCGGGCTCGTGCCGGTGATGCGCCTGGCCGATCAGGTCGGCCTGCACGACGCGGTCGCCGGCCGGGTCCGGCTGCCGACGGACAAGGGGTCGAACCCCGCGGGCAAGCTCGCCACGATCGTCGCGGCGATGCTCGCCGGCGCGGACAGCATCGACGACCTCGACATCGCCCGACACGGTGGCATGCGGTCGCTGTTCACCAGCGTGTACGCGCCCTCGACGCTCGGATCGTTCCTGCGCACGTTCACCCACGGCCACGTGCGGCAGTTGCAGGCCGCCGCCCGCGACACCTTGATCGGCCTGGCCGGCCGGGTGCCGCTACTGGACGGCGCCGACACGCTGTGCTTTGTGGACATCGACTCGATGCTGCGCCGCGTCTACGGCAAACAGAAACAGGGCATCGGGTTCGGCCACGCCAAGGTCGGCGGCTACAACGTCTACCTACGCGGATACAACCCGCTGATCACCACCATCTCCACACCGCTGTCGGCGCCGGTCATCGCCGCCACGAGGCTACGTTCGGGTAACGCCGGCTCCGCCCGCGGCGCCGCCAGCATGATCGCCGAAGCGATCACGACCGCCCGCTCGTGCGGCGCGTCGGGTGAGATCGTGGTCCGGGCGGACTCGGCGTTCTACACCAAAACGGTGATTACCACCTGCTGGCGTCGTGACGTGCGGTTCTCGGTCACCACCCGGATCGACGCGAAGATCCGTACCGCGTGCGACAGCATCAGCGACGATCAGTGGCTCGACATCAAGTATCCGCGGGCCGTCTTCGACGAAGACCAGCAGCGGTGGATCTCCGACGCGCAGATCGCCGAAACCGTCTACACCGCGTTCGCCGGCACCCGCCACGCGGTGACCGCCCGGCTGATCGTGCGCCGGATCCGCCGCGACGACCCCACGCAGA
>NZ_QHHV01000629.1:0-680 GCF_003947245.1 Actinoplanes sp. ATCC 53533
CGAGGCGCAGCTCAAGAAGATCGGCTTCGGCCGCGAGGTCGGCTTCGGCCAGTACTCGATCACCGCGCTCGACCACGCCAGCGGTGTGGCCACGATCGCCAACGACGGCGTCTACAACAAGGCCCACTTCGTCCGCGAGGTGCGCCAGCGCGACGCCAAGACGGGCAAGTTCGTCGCGGTCAAGAACACCGGCGAGAAGCTCAAGCCGGTCAAGGCGTTCAGCCCCGACGTCGCCGCCGCGGCCCAGGACGTCATGCAGAAGATTCCCAGAATCAACGGCATCGGGCTCGCTGACGGCCGCAAGGCGATCGGCAAGACCGGCACCTGGGAATTCACCGGCAAGGGCAAGAAGGACGGCCAGAACGGTGACGCCTGGATGGTCGGCGGCACCAAGGAGATCGCGGCCTCCGTCTGGATCGGCCGCGAGAAGGTGAACAAGAAGACCAAGCAAATGGAACTGATGCCGATCTTCAAGGCCAACGGCAGGCCGATGAACGGCGGTTCGACGCCGGGCCAGATCTGGAAGATGTTCCTGGACTCGGCCTCGAAGGCGATCGACGCCGACAACAAGGACTTCCTGCCGAACTCGACCGCCTTCGTCGACCCGAGCAAGAAGGGCAACGGCGTCGAGCCGCCGGCCAAGGAGCCCACGCTGCCGGACAACGCCCTCTGCGTGATCC
>NZ_QHHV01000630.1:0-532 GCF_003947245.1 Actinoplanes sp. ATCC 53533
CTTGCTCCGCAGCATGGCCTGGGCGAGGGCGCGACCCGTGCGGCCGTTGCCGTCGACGAAGGGATGGATCGTCTCGAACTGGGCGTGTGCGGCCGCTACCTGAATCAGTACCGGCAGGTCGTCACGCTTCGCGAACTCGACGATGTCTTGAACGGCGTCCGGCACCCGTTCATGCTGTGGCGCGACAAAATCGGCACCGATCGGCCCGGCATTGTCCCGCCCGATCCAGACCGCCTCTTGCCGGAACCGGCCAGCGTGCTGCGTGAAGCCGGGCTGACGCCGCATCAGCTCGCCGTGCATGGTCAGGATCGCCGCTACTTCGATATTGTCGGAGAGCCGCAGGGCGGCTTCCATGGCGCGGACGTTGCCGATGACGGTATGGGCGTTCGACTTGTCGCTCTGGCCGAGCTCGGCGAGCGCCAGCTGCCGGGCGCTGGTCGTGAGGTTTTCGATCTGTGAGCTGGACGAGCTCTCAGTAGCCCTGGTCGGTCGGTGTCCACGACTGAGTCTCGTAGGTCGCGGCCGGGACGGG
>NZ_QHHV01000631.1:0-652 GCF_003947245.1 Actinoplanes sp. ATCC 53533
TCAACCATTCGTCGCCCAAGCTGGCGATCACGTACAACACGAAGCCGAACGCCCCTGGCGACCGTAAGTCGGACGGCAAGGCCTGCGCGACCGGAGCCTCTCGGCCGTATGCGCTGACCAACGTGCCCTTCATGTCGGCCAAGCAGTCCGACCCGGATACCAGCCAGCAGTCGCTCACCACCGACTTCTACTGGTGGCCCGCAGGCGGCGCCCGCAGCGAGTCGAACAAGATCGCGCAGTCGTCCGGTAACCCGTCACCGGTGTCCAAGGCGATCCCGGCCGGCCGGCTCGCGGACAACACCACTTACGTCTGGCAGTCGCGTACCTGGGACGGTACCGACCATGGCGCCTGGTCCGGGACGTGTGAGTTCACCGCCGACCTCACACCGCCGGCACCGCCGACAAGTGTGATCTCGACGCAGTACCCGGTTGACGCGCCGACCGTGCCGGGCAGCGGTGGCGTGGGGCTGACCGGTGAGTTCACCGTCGGCGCCCCGAGTACTCGGCCCACGGACATCGTCGCGTACGCCTACACCCTCGATTCCGGAATCCAGGCCAGCGGTGCCCGGACGGTGCCCGCTGAGGCCAATCACTCCGGTGTCGATCAAGAACCTCGCTCCGACCCGGGACGGTGTGAACACGCTGCGGGTGT
>NZ_QHHV01000632.1:0-682 GCF_003947245.1 Actinoplanes sp. ATCC 53533
GGTCTACTCCGGCAGCGGGACGGCCTATACCCCCGTCGGGACCTACAAACTTGCACATGCCTACCTGCAGGCCGGCGGCAACGAGAGCACCCCGATGTGGCTGAAGAGCATCGTCCACACCGGCAACGTGACCAGCGCCGGTGGCCCGGCGGTCACCGACCCGGCAGTGGTCTTCAACCCGAATGCCGACGTCATGCCGAACCGGGTGGACACGCCCAACGGCCACTCGAGCCTGTTCCGCAGCCGCATCGAGACGATCACCACGGAGTCCGGCGCGCAGATCGGCGTCACCTACTCCAAGCCCGAGTGCGACGACATCACCTTGCCCAAGCCGTGGGCCAACACCAAGCGCTGCTTCCCGCAGTACTACGCCGCCGAGGGCGAAGACTCCAAGATCGACTGGTTCAACAAGTACGTCGTCAACCGCGTCGACGTCTACGACAACACCGGCGGCTTCGAGCACCAGCAGACCAATTACGACTACCTCGACAGCCCGGCATGGGCCTACGACAACTCGGAACTGGTCAAGCCGAAACGGCGCACCTGGGGACAGTTCCGCGGCTACGGCCGGGTGCAGGTCCGCACCGGGGTCGATCAGGAGGTGCAGTCCAGGACGGAGTACCGCTACTTCCGGGGCCGTGGACGGCGACCCCCAGCCCGTCGGCGATGCGCTCCCGCCCAA
>NZ_QHHV01000633.1:0-665 GCF_003947245.1 Actinoplanes sp. ATCC 53533
TTGAGTAACACGAGGATGCAGCGATGAACACGCTGGACGAACTCGACGCCCAGTCGCGGCGCACCGACATTCCTGTCTTCCGGGCCGGCGACACCGTCAAGGTGCACGTGCGGGTCGTGGAGGGCAACCGTTCCCGCGTCCAGATCTTCCAGGGCGTCGTGATCAGCCGCCAGGGCGGCGGGCTGCGCGAGACCTTCAAGGTCCGGAAGATCAGCTTCGGCGTCGGTGTCGAGCGCACGTACCCGATCAACAGCCCGCAGCTCGACCGCATCGAGGTCGTGACCCGCGGCGACGTGCGTCGCGCCAAGCTCTACTACCTGCGTGAGCTCCGTGGCAAGAAGGCCAAGATCAAGGAGCTGCGCGAGAAGCAGACCGTCAGCTGAACCCACAAGCAGTCCGGGCCGTATTCACTCGGACTGACGTTTACCGCGCGGGCGCACTACGCTTGCGCCAGTGACGGATGGGAATCAGTGCTATCGCGGCAGTCGCCGCGCTGGTGGACTATTCGCACTACCGCCCGACACGTCCTCCGCGGGGGATGCCGGGCGGTAGTGCTGTATCCGGGGCGGCTCGACCGGACGGCGGCGGGAGATGCGTAGCGTGGAACCGATGCAGGGGTATCGAGCCTCCTCCTCSGCCGTCGCCGCGGGCGGGTGATCCGGCGC
>NZ_QHHV01000634.1:0-702 GCF_003947245.1 Actinoplanes sp. ATCC 53533
AAGGCGCCGAACGGCTCCTCGGCGAGCTTGTGCAGGGCGCCGGACTGGTCGCCGTCGGTCGACGACCCGTCGAACGCGATCTGCAGGATGAGCCAGGCGAAGAGGAGGTGGATGATGCCGTACCCGACGAGCCCACCGCGGGTGAGGTGCTCCAGCCAGGTGCTGTTGGCGGTCCGCGAGGCCGCGCCGTGTGCCTGCGAGGGGAGGGAGGACATACCCCTGCCTTGACCGAAACCCCACCTCCCGAAACGTGCTCCCACCGCCGGGCCGGCTTTGTCAGGCGGCGATCACCCGCGCGGCGTGGAAGATATCGGCCGGTAGCGGGTGGTGCAGCCGCCATTGGATGCGCATGGGGCGATCGCCGGTGTGCGACACGTAGGTCATCGGGCCGGCATACAGGTAGGGCGGCACACCGAGGTCACCGTCCCGATCCCGCACTTCGCGGACGAAGAGATGCACCGTGGAGCCGCCCGCGGCGTGGTTGATGTACCGCTGGCCCGTGGTGGACGTCGACGAGGTGGTGCTCTGCGACTCCCACTGGAAGAGCATGTCGGTGATCGCGCGGTCCTGGTACATCGTGGTGGGCGAGTAGTGCTGCTCCGTCTTCGTCAGGGTGACGAAGAAGATGTCCGCATTCTCGTCGGGCAGCCATCTGACGCCTTCACGGATGTTCGACGGATCAGCGATGCCGAAGGCGGCACC
>NZ_QHHV01000635.1:0-686 GCF_003947245.1 Actinoplanes sp. ATCC 53533
CGGCGTATGCCACCGGTTCCGCGGACAGGTCGACGCCGTCGTCACCTGGATGGGTGATCTCCCAGGCCAGTCCGGCTCCCACCAGCGTCGCTGCCAGGGGTATCAGCACGCCCAAGTGGATGCGCTTGAGGTCGCCGCCGCGGTGCGCGAAGCCGAGCACCCAGCAGGACATGAAGGTCAGCACGTCGGTGGCGGCAGAGCCGAGTGCCTCCCCCAGGATCGGCGGCGCGTTCTCCAAAGTGGCCAGCCCGGCGATCGGGGTGCCCACGGTCATCAAGCGGGCACGTTGGTAGCACCGAAGCAGTAACGGTGAGAGCAGCACCAGCCATAGGTACGCGACCAGGTACCACAACACGCCGGTGACCGGCTCGGCCCAGCCGGCGGTCGGAGGTTCCACGATCGGGACCAGCCACAGCAGCAACGCCGGCCACTGCGGTCGGTCCTGCCACCCGGCTACGAGCATCACCGGGAGTAGTAGCGCGCCCATCACCCAGAGCGCGGGCAGCAGCCGGCGCAGCCGGCCGGTGATCGCCTGCTCGGTGGAACGCCGCATCGAGGTGGCCATCAAGGACCCGCCGAGAGCGAACATCACACCCATCGACGGAAAAACCATCGCGAGCCATGGCAGAGGGAACATGTGATAGACGACGACCCGGACCAACGCCACCGCACGCAGCGTGTCGAAA
>NZ_QHHV01000636.1:0-582 GCF_003947245.1 Actinoplanes sp. ATCC 53533
AGCTTTTCGATGCGGGATAGCCGGCTCAGTTGGTGCTGCAGCACGATTAGCTGTTTGCGCACATCGACCTTGGTGGCGACCGGCTGGTTGGAGAAGTCCTTCGGGCAGACGAGGACAACCTCGTGCGACACCGCGTCGTCGGCGCCGAGCAGACGCCGCAAAGCTAGCACGTACACAGCGGATTGGGTGGCTGCGGCGGCGACCTTGCCGCCGTCGGCCTGGTCGTCGATGACGGCGAAGGACTTGATCTCGACGACGTGGAATTTGCCGTTGTGGTGGAACGCCACCAAGTCAGGCTCAAGGTAGACGGTGTTACCACCGACGTCGAGGGTCAGCAGAGGATGGTCGAAGAACGTCGACTCGCCGTCGGCGGCCGCGCCGGTCAGCTTCTGCCGAGACCGGATGTGCCGCATCTCCTGGCTGGTGTTTCCACCGACCTCTTCCAGATCGGTCTGGCCGACCTCGTTCAGCTCCAGTCCGAGGGTCTCCCGGAGCAACCGGATCAGCTCGGCAAACGCGTTCGCCTTGACCTGGGCCTCGAAGGCGTTGCCGCGAGTGATCGCAAACTGCGATTGACCGAAC
>NZ_QHHV01000637.1:0-641 GCF_003947245.1 Actinoplanes sp. ATCC 53533
GGCGTTGACGGTGCAGCTGACGGTCGTTCGCCCGCAGCTGCGTCGCCGTACCGAGCGGGTCCTGGCCGGACGGTCGCAGCAGCGTTCCACCGCTCACCTCTTGTATGTGGCACTGGAAGTCGTCAAAGCACCCGCGTTGCTCGCCGCCGGTGTGCTGCTGCTTGCCGGCTGATTCGAGCATGAGGATCAGGACCCACCGATCGCGCTCGGGGCGGCCGTGGGGTCAGATGTTGGAACCGTCAGGCGGTAGGTCGGCGGGCGGTTGCGAGGATCCGCCTTCGCCTGCGGCGTCCGGGCAGGACAGGCCGAGGGTGTACGCCGTCATCGACAAGGAGCCGTAGGCGTAGTCGTCGACCAGAACCGACGAGTCCGCCTCCTTGGTAGCTGCGGCCAGACCGGCCAGATACAGCGCGGGAATGAAGTGGTCCGGTGTCGGTACCGCGTGGCGGAAGTCGCGGTGGGCGTCGAGTGTCGCGAACTCGGTCGGGTCGCTCAGCATGCGCACCTTGGCGTCCTCGTCGAAGCGCTGAGCCCAGTCGTAGCCGTCGTCGGTCAGCTTCCAGTCCATCCCGCCCAGGTTGTGCACGATGTTGCCGCTGGCGACGATGAGTACTCCGCGCCGTCGCAGGGCGGCGAGCTTC
>NZ_QHHV01000638.1:0-608 GCF_003947245.1 Actinoplanes sp. ATCC 53533
ATCCACATCTGGGAGCGCAAGCACCTGTTCGACCTTCGCAAGGCCGAGAAGAACCAGCCGGCCTACTGCGCGGGCGGACCTGCGCGGCTGCTCAACCTGGCCGGCATGCACGTCGCCGCCGGCATGGGCGCGGGTATGCGTCACCAGACGTGGCAGCAGGCTGTACACGGCACCAGGCCGGCCACTCCGTGGGCGGACTTCGAGGCCAGGAACCTGGAGAACCCTGCCAAGTTCCCGCTCGACGACATGGCTGCCGCGTTCTACAGCCAGCCCCGGGTCAACGCGATGCGGATGCACAACGCCGCCTACACCGGCGTGCCGCTGGCCCTGGAGGAGCTGGAGATCTTCCAGGCGGGTCCCACCGCCTACCAGCACTACAGCGCCTGTACCGCGGTCGTCGGTGACGCCCTGCTCAGGCTCGACGGCACCCAGCTGGCCCCGGCCAGCGACCGCATGGCGGACAGGGTCACCTACCACGAGCAGGCCAGCCGATACATGGCCACGCTGGGCGACGCCCAGCGGCTTCTCGCGGTCACCCTCCAACACCAATAACGGCATACGGACCCGGTCGGAACCAGCACACACCCAGACTCCCGGCACCCGAGGAA
>NZ_QHHV01000063.1:0-87898 GCF_003947245.1 Actinoplanes sp. ATCC 53533
CGCGGACTCGGCCACGATCAGCCGGCCGTTGTGCGCGATGATCTTGTCGTTGGTGTCGGCCACGCTCTGCCGCGGACCGGCGACCACCTTGCCGGTGTCCGCGTCGATGACCCGGGCCGACTCGTCGGCACCGATCTGCACGATCCGCTGGTCGTCGTCGAACGGCTCGGCGAACGCGTCGCCGCCGATCGTGGCCGGACCGGCGAAATCCTCCTCGGTCGTGACGGCGACGACATGGGTGGTGGTCTGGCCGGACTCGGTCTTGGGATTCTTCTCATCCCAGCGACCCTTGCCGGTGCGCACATCGAGCCCGACCAGCCGGCCCTCCCTGCGGTCGACCAGCACCACCTTGTCGCCCGCGAACAGCACGCTGTCGTTGGCGTCCATCGTGCGCTCCCAGAGTTTCTTGCCGTCGCCCGGATCGAGCAGCACGATCCGCCAGGAGTTGGTAAGGGAGTCGGTGTCGGTGAGCGCGACAACCGCGTCCGGCAAGGTCAAGAGGGAATACCACCGCTTCGCGACTCCGGCCTCCGTGCTGCGCCAGCTTTTCCCGGTGTCGGTCGCGACCCCGACGATCCCGAGGGTGCCGTTATCGTCCGCGCTGGCGAAGTAGGCGCGGCCGTCGCGCAGCGCGGCGGCGTTGAAAGCGGACGTGACCGGCACCGCGGGCTTGATCCGCCGCAGATCGGCGAGCGGCCGGTAGTCCAGCGCCGGATAACCCGGCCAGAGCAGCGCGACCACGGTCGCGGCGGCCCCGAGCACGACGACGGTCGCGGCAGCGACGATCCAGACAAACTTCCTCTTGTACGCCGGGAGCCTCGTCCCCGCCTCCGCCTCCGCCTCGGGATCCGGATGCGTCGAGGCCAGCCATGGCTCGGCACTGGGGCTGGGGCTGGGGCTCCCCGAGACCGGGGCACCCGATACGGGGTGCAGAATCGGGCCGCCGCTCGCGTTCCCGAAGGCGGCAGCCTCACCGGTGGCCCAGGGGTCGACCGGCTCGGCATACTGCGGCTCCGCGTCGCCCTGCGCGGCAGCGGCCCGCGAACCCGCAGCGTGCGGCCCGGCGGAAGCCGACGCAGCGCCCAGCCCGGCCGGCGACCCGGCGGAAGCCGGCGCAGCGCCCGGCGGCGGCGCAGCGGGCGACGGCGCGCTCGCTACTGGCGCTGCAGAATTCGGCGCAGCAGCCGATGACGCAGCCTGATTCGGCGCAGCTGCCGACGGCGCGAGCTGATTTGACGCGGCAGCCGACGGCGCGACCTGATTCGGCGCGGCAGCCGACGGCGCGGGCTGATTTGACGCGGCCACGTGGGCCGGCGGCGCGGCGATGTCCGGTTCCGGCGGTGCCGCGGCGGCAGTGGGCTCGAGGGCCTCCGTCGCGAGGAGTCGACGCGCCTGTGAGCTACGCCGCGCGGATTCGGGACCGGCCTGACCAGCCGGCCGGGCCAGGTCGTCAGGGTGCGGATCCGCCTGGTCATCGGGGGTGACCGCGCCGCCGCCATCAGGGTCGGCTTGCACCGGCCTCGGCCGCGAACCATCGGCCGCTGCTCCCGGCGGCTCCGCCGGAATTCCGGCTGCTTCCGCGGCAACTCCGGACCCGCCCGCCGGGGCTCCGGATGAGGCCGCGATGCCTGCGGCGGGATGGGTCATGGTGTCGCTCATCGGCGGGACCGCCGCAGGGCGCATCGGTTCGGCCGGGGTTGCTGCGCTGTCAGAAGCACCCGAGGCCGCACCGCCAGACGCATCCCAGGGCGCCGCACCGCCAGACGCATCCCAGGGCGCCGCACCGCCAGACGCGCCCCAGGGCGCCGCACCGCCAGACGCGCCCCAGGGCGCCGCACCGCGGGAAGCGCCCGGGCTGACGACGATGATCGCGCCTTCCGCCACCGGCAGCTCCGGCTGGTCCAGCACCGTCGGGGCGATGCCCAACTCGTGGTGCAGCAGGCGGGCCACCAGCGGCACCCGCGACGAGCCGCCGACCAGGAACAAACCGGCCAACTCGGCGGGCGTCACCCCCGCCGCGCGGATGACCGCGTCCGTTTCGGCCACCCCGCGGCGCAGCAACGGCCCCACCGCCGCCTCGAATTCTTCCCGGGTCAGGTGCACCGCCTGCTCCACGCCCGGCACCGGCACCGGCGCCAGCGCGGTGCGGGACAGCATCTCCTTGGCACCGCGGACGTCGTCCCAGAACTGCCGGCGGGCCCGCCACTGGGCCAGCGTGACCGGCTCGGTCAGCGCCGCCCACGCGGCTGGTTCGCTCTGCCGCACCGCGGCGCCGAGGTGCTCGACCAGTGCCGCGTCGAGATCGAGGCCGCCGAGGTCGTCGATGCCGCCGGAGGCCGCCACCGCGAACCGGGGCAGTCCGTCCGGGGTGATCCCCTCGTTGCGGACGACGGCGACGTCGAGCGTGCCGCCGCCGAAGTCGAAGACCGCCAGGGCGGACCCGACCGGGACCGGGCGGCGCAGCACGTCGGCGAAGTAGTGTGCCGCCGCGACCGGCTCGGCCAGCAGCGCGGTGGCCGGCGGCCAGCCGGCCCGGGCCAGCGCCGTCGTGAGCACCGCGCGGCGCCGGGTGCCCCAGGCCGCCGGATAGGTCAGCACGGCCGGCGGCAGGAAGCCCGTTGCCGCGACGGCCTCCCGGGCCACCGCCCCGAGCAGGGCCGCCAGCAGGTCGGCCGTCGGCACCTCGGCACCGCCGAGCAGCACCGATTCCGCGTCGACGTGACGTTTCGGGTTGGGCTCGAGCCGGCCCGGCTCGGCCTGACCGAGCCGGACCGCGTCCCGGCCGACGTGCAGCCGGCCGGTGGTGTCCAGATAGACGGCGGAGGGCAGCAGCGGCTGACCGTCGAAGAGCAGCGGCCGGGTGCGGCCGTCGGGCCGCCGCAGCATCGCCACCGTGTGCGAGGTGCCGAGATCGACGCCGAGCACAAAGCCGTCGGTCACGCCGTGCCCTCCTTAGGCATGCCCTTCTGGCCCTCGCCTGCCAGGCCGCCGCCCGGCCCGGCTGGGTGCCGCTCGGTGCAGGCGGTCATGCCCTGCCCTCCTTAGGCACGCCCTTCTGGCCCTCGCCTGCCAGGCCGCCGCCCGGCCCGGCTGGGTGCCGCTCGATGCAGGCGGTCATGCCCTGCCCCGCCACGTCGCGGTGTACCCGGCCCGTCACGGTACAGGCCGGGTACGACTAACCGTAGATGCGGCGGCGGGAGACCTCGGCCAGCGTGACCGCGGCGGCGACGCTGGCGTTCAGCGATTCCACCTCGGACATCATCGGGATGCTGACCCGCAGGTCGCAGGTCTCGCCGACCAGGCGGGACAGGCCGCGTCCCTCGGAGCCGACGACCACGAGCAACGGGCCGACCGCGGCCTCAAGCTGATAGAGGTCGGTCTCGCCGTCCGCGTCCAGGCCGATCGCCGTGAAGCCGGCCTGCTGGGCGGCCTTGATCGACCGGGTCAGGTTGACCACCTGGGACACCGGCACGCGCGCGGCCGCGCCGGCGCTGGTGCGCCACGCGGTCGCGGTGATGCCGGCGGCCCGGCGCTCGGTCATGAAGACGCCGTGCGCGCCGAACGCGGCCACCGAGCGGATCACCGCGCCGAGGTTGCGCGGGTCGGTCACCCCGTCGAGGGCCACCAGCAGCGGCGCGGTCTGCTCCATCGCCGCGGCCACGAGGTCGTCGAAGTTCTCGTATGCGAACGGGGGGGACCTGCAGGCCGACGCCCTGGTGCAGGACGCCACCGGTCATCCGGTCGAGCTCGAGCCGGCTGATCTCCAGGATCGGGATGCCCCGGTCGCCGGCCGTCCGGACGATCTCGGTGATCCGGTCGTCGATGTCGATGCCCTGCGCCACGTAGAGGGCCGTGGCCGGGATCGAGGCGCGCAGCGCCTCGGTCACCGGGTTGCGGCCGAGCAGCAGCTCGGGTCCTTCCCTGGTCGGGTTGGACCGGCGCCCGGGCGCGATCCGAGGCCCGCCGCGACCCTGCACCCGCCCGCCGCGCTGCGGCTGCTGAGCCGGCCGGCCGGTGCCCCGGCCGCCGCCACGGCCCCAGGTGGTGTCCTTGGTGCCCGGCATGCCGATCTTGGGTGCGCGGCCCTCGGCCGCGGCGGCCCGCCGCTCCTTGTCCTGCTTGCGGGCCGTCTTCTCGGGCAGCTTCTCGGTGCCGGAGTAGCCCTTGTGCCAGGGCCGTTCGTCGGCCGGCAGCGTCTTGCCGCGACCCTTGAGACCGGCCCTGTTCTTACCGCCGGTGCCGGCGGACGCGCCCTTCTTGGATGTGACGCGCTTGCTCACATTGAACGAATTACCCGGCATCAGTGCTGCTCTCCTACCGTCCAGCGCGGCCCGGCCGGAGTGTCCTCCACCTGAACTCCCGCGTTCTTGAGCTGGTCGCGGACCGAGTCGGCCGCCGCCCAGTCCTTGCGTGTGCGCGCCTGCGCGCGCTGCTCGAGCGCGAGCGCCACCAGCGAGTCGACGATCGGCTTGAGGTCGCCGCCGCCGTCACCGGTCCGCCACGCGTCGTCGAGCGGGTCCAGACCGAGCACCCCGAGCATGGCCCTGACCTCGGTCAGCGCCGCGCGAACGCCGGTCTCGTCGCTCGCGGCCAGCGCGGTGTTGCCCTCACGGATCGTGTCGTGCACGACGGCCAGCGCCGCCGAGGTGTTCAGGTCGTCGTTCATCGCCGCGGCGAAGGCCGGCGGCACGGCCTTCGGCCGGCCGGAACCGACGACCTCGACCGCCCGCTGCACAAAACCCTCGATCCGGCGGTATGCCGTGGCGGCCTCCCGCAGCGCGTCGTCGGAATAGTCGATGCGCGAGCGGTAGTGCGGCACGCCCAGGTAGTAGCGCAGCTCCACCGGGCGGATGCCCATCGCCACGACCGCCTCCACGTCGATGACGTTGCCCAGCGACTTGCTCATCTTGGCCTCGCCGAGGTTGAGCAGCGCGTGGTGCACCCAGTAGCGGGCGAACGGCAGCCCGGCGGCGTGGGACTGGGCGATCTCGTTCTCGTGGTGCGGGAAGGTCAGGTCGAGGCCGCCGCCGTGGATGTCGAACTCGGCGCCGAGGTAGCGCTGGGCCATCGCGGAGCACTCGATATGCCAGCCGGGCCGGCCGCGGCCCCACGGTGAGGACCAGGACGCGTCGCCCGGCTCGTCGTCCTTGACGCCCTTCCAGAGCGCGAAGTCGGCGGGGTGCCGCTTGCCGCGCTCCGGGGCCTCGCCGGCGGAGAGCATGTCCTCGGGCTTCTGCCCGGACAACGCACCGTAGTTACGGAAGCTGGGCACGTCGAAATACACGTCGCCGGTGCCCTCGGCCGAGACATACGCGTGGCCGCGCTCGATCAGCTCGGCGATCAGCTCGTGCATCTCGGTGATGTGGCCGGTGGCGAGCGGCTCGTAGGTCGCCGGCAGCACGTTGAGGGAACGGTAGTCGGCGTCGAGGGCGAGCTTGTTCGCGTACGCGATCGCCCAGAAGGGGCGGCCCGTCTCCTGCGACTTCACCAGGATCTTGTCGTCGACGTCGGTGATATTGCGGACGAAGGTCACATCGAGGCCGAGGTGCAGCAGCCACCGCCGCAACACGTCGTAGTTGACCGCGGAGCGCAGGTGCCCGATGTGCGGCACCGACTGCACCGTGAGGCCGCACAGGTACACACCGACCTGACCGGGCGTCATCGGGACGAAGTCCCGGACGGATCGGGTCGCGGTGTCATGCAGGCGGAGCGTCACCGTACAAGGGTACCGACCTCCGCCAGCCAGTAGCGTCCCGCCCGAGGGACCTCCCGCCGGAGGTTATCCACACCCTCGTCCACAGGGACCTGAGGGGGCGCCCCCCGCATTGCGGCGGGCGCCCCGGGACAGATGATCAGCGGCCGCCGACGGCGGCATTGGCGTTGACGATGCCGTGTCCGTAGAAGCTGTTGAACTTCTTCGGGCCGGCGCAGTACGCGTCGAACGCCGTCGTGAAGCCCTCCTGGACGTAGCTGCGCAGCCGCGGCTCCGGGCAGGCGGTCTCCGTCGCCGTGCGGTACAGCCGCTGCTCGACCAGGTTGGGGTTCATCGTCAGGCCGCCGCGCCACCAGTCGCGGTGGCCGTACTTGCTGATGATCAGCGCCGCGACACCGGCCACGTGCGGCGAAGCCATCGACGTGCCCGCCAGGTAGGTGTAGTAGCCACACTTACCGCTGGAGCAGTCCTTGAAGACCGTGGGACGGGTCGGCTCGCCGTTAGCGTCGACCGCACCACTCTCCTGGAGCACCTTGAGCGGGTACGTGGACAGGATGTTGTTGGCCGCCGAGTTGTACTGCGGAGTGCCGAAGAAGTCCCGCGTGAAGCCACCCGGCGCCGCCAGCGAGATCTGCTCGAGGCCGTAGTTGGAGTAGTGGGACTTCGACGTGGAGGGGCCGACGGCCGAGACGCCGATGACGTGCGGGCCCTCGGCGGGCAGGCTCAGGCAGTCTTTGTTGTCGATGTCACGGAGGTACGGCGCGGGGCCGTAGTCCGGGCTGGTCGCGTCGTCGAGCGGGTCACCGAGGTTGTCGTGCTGGTTGCCCAGCGCGCCGACCAGCGTCACGCCGCGGGCGTGTGCGTAGTTCAGGGCCCGCTTCATGCCGGCGATGATCGCCCGCTGCTCGGCCTGGGCCTCGGGGCTGTCGGCCGCGTTCGACCGGCAGTTGTAGAGCCACGGGTCGACGTAGAACGACATGTTGACCACGTCCAGGCCGGCGTCGCCCGCGTAGGTGAGCGCGTTGACCACCGGGTCGAGGAAGAAGTAGCCCGAGTCCTGGCCGCCCTTGAGCTCGACGAGCGTCACCTTCGGGGCCACGCCGGTGACGCCGGAGCCGTTGGCCGCCGCGGCGATGGTGCCGGCGACGTGGGTGCCGTGGCCGCCGTCGTCGGTGCCGACCGGGTCGAGACAACCGGCCACCTCACACGGCCCGTCGACGTCCACCATGTCGGGGGCGAAGTTGCGGGAGAGCTTGCGGCTGAAGTTCGGCGCGAGGTCGGGGTTGCTGGCGTCGAGGCCGGTGTCCAGGACACCGACAGTGACACCACGGTCACCTGCCTCGATGCGGTGGGCCTTGTCCGCCCCGACCATCTTGAGGCCCCAGAGCTTGTCGTCCAGCGGGTCGGCGACCACGCCCTTCGGCGGCTTGCCGTGGGTCGCGGTGGTGACCGGCTGCTCGATCGCCGGCGCGTTCCCGGGCGCGCGCCCGATCGGCTTGCGGACCGACGCCCCGATCAAGGCGGTCGACTGCGCGGCCTTGGACCTGAAGTCCGCAGCCGAGGATGAAACGCGGTATGTGCCCACCGCGGCGTTGCTGCTGACTACCGTCCCGCCGGCCGCGGTGATGGCGGCTACGGCGGCGGAAGCCGACACCCCGTCATCCGCGACGACGGTGTATTCGACGATGGTGGCTGCGGCGGCAGGCGAGGTGGGCAGACCGACGAGCAGGGCCAGGCCCGTCGCGGTGGCGACGGCCCCGGCCGTCAGACGTCTTCTCATTCCCGCATTCGATCGAAGATCTAGATCATCCACAAGGGTAGATTGGACAGCTCCGCGATGTCGTTACGGGCGAGTCATCCGCAGCACGTCCAGC
The DNA here is from genome assembly GCF_003947245.1 of Actinoplanes sp. ATCC 53533. NCBI lineage: Bacteria > Bacillati > Actinomycetota > Actinomycetes > Micromonosporales > Micromonosporaceae > Actinoplanes > Actinoplanes sp. ATCC 53533. The sequence continues at coordinate 7,588 of NZ_QHHV01000063.1, forward strand.
GCCGCGTCCAACTGCTCCTCGGTGAGCGTGCCGTTCGCGACGTGACCGCGTTCGATGACGACGGCCCGGATGGTTTTCTCCTCCTTGAGCGCCTGCTTGGCGATGGCCGCCGCCTCGTCGTAGCCGAGGAAGCGGTTGAGCGGCGTGACGATGGAGGGCGAGCCCTCGGCGTACGAGCGGACCACCTCCTCGTTGACCTCGAGACCGTCGACGCAGCGGTCGGCGAGCATCCGCGCGGCGGCGGCCAGCAGCTTGATCGACTCAAGCAGGTTGCGGGCCATCACCGGCAGCATGACGTTGAGCTCGAAGTCGCCCTGGGTCCCGGCGAAGGCGACCGCGGCGTCGTTGCCGATCACCTGCGCGGCGACCTGGCGTACCGACTCGGGGACCACCGGGTTTACCTTGCCCGGCATGATCGACGAGCCCGGCTGCAGGTCGGGCAGGCGCAGCTCGCGCAGCCCGGCCCGCGGACCCGAGCCCATCCAGCGGATATCGTTCACGATCTTGTAGAGGCTGACCGCGACCACCCGGAGCTGGCCGGACGCCTCGACCAGCGCGTCCCGGGCGCCCTGCGCCTCGAAGTGGTTGCGCGCCTCGCTCAGCGGCAGCCCGGTCATCTCCTTCAGCAGGGAGATCACCGCGGGGGCGAACCCGGGCGGGGTGTTCACCCCGGTGCCGACCGCGGTGCCACCCAGCGGCAGCTCGGCGAGCCGGGGCAGGGTGTCGGTGAGCCGGTCGATGCCGTTCCGGATCTGCGCCGCGTACCCGGAGAACTCCTGCCCCAGGGTGACCGGCGTCGCGTCCATGAGGTGCGTCCGGCCGGCCTTGACGACCTCCGACCAGCCGTCGGCCTTCGCGCTCAGCGCGACCACCAGGTGGTCCAGGGCCGGGATCAGGTCGCTGGTGAACGCCTCGGTGGCGGCCAGGTGGATCGACGAGGGAAACACGTCATTGCTGGACTGCGAGGCGTTGACGTGGTCGTTCGGGTGCACCGGCCGGCCCAGCGCACGGGTCGCCAGCTCGGCGACGACCTCGTTGGTGTTCATGTTGGACGATGTGCCCGAGCCGGTCTGGAAGACGTCGATCGGGAACTGGTCGTCGTAGCCGCCCTCGGCGACCTGCGCGGCGGCGGTCACGATGGCCTTCGCGATGTCGTCCTCCAGCACCCCGAGCGAGGCGTTGACCTGCGCGGCCGCGCCCTTGATCCGGGCCAACGCCCGGATGTGCGCGGGCTCCAGCCCGCGCCCGGAGATCGGGAAGTTCTCCACCGCCCGCTGGGTCTGCGCCCGCCACAGGGCGTCGGCCGGCACCCGGACCTCGCCCATGGTGTCGCGTTCGATCCGGTAACCGCTCTCGTCAGTCGTCGTCACCCTTCCATCCTGCCCCCGCCGACCGAGGTCCGCAGTTGATCCGTGCCACTGTCGACCTCCGCCAGCCGCTGTTCGACCTCGCGGCGATCGGGCACTCCCATCCGGCTGAACATGGTCAGCGCCTGCTCCCAGAGCCTGCGTGCGGCCTCGGGCTCGTCCTCGGCGAGGTGCACGGCCGCCCGGCCGGAAAGAGCCACCGCCCACTCGTACGGGTATCGCTTGTCGGCCAGCCGCAGCGCGTTCGCGCAGCTCTCGCGGGCCGCCGGCACATCGCCGGCAGCCAGCAGGAACTCGCCGCGGTCGGCTCGATAAAGCGCCTCGTAGCGTCGATGACCGATCCGGTCGGCGATCGCGATCGCCTGGCTCACCAACTCGAGCGCCGCCCCGGTCTGTCCCTCGGTGTGCTTCAGCCGTGCCAACCGGCTCAGGCACTCGGACTCACCGAGCGCGTAGCCGGCCGAGCGCATGAGGCGCAGCCCCGCGGTGACCATGCGCCGCGCGGTCGCGACGTCGGCCAGCCCCGCCCGCCACTTGACCATGCCGATGCTGTGCAGGCAGAAGGCGATGCCGACGGAGTCCGTCATCTCGATCGCCAGTTGCAGCCGGATCCGGAGATGACGCAGCGCCGGGTCCATCCGGCCGAGCCGCGCGAGCCCCGACCCGATGGCGCCGTGGCGCAGTGCCGCGTTCATCCGGTCGTCCCGAAGGCCCGACCCGATCCGCAGCGCCTCCCGGGACATCTCGATCATCTCGACGAAGCGGCCCTCCGGCTCGTGCAGAGCGGCGAGGTTGCCCATCACATTCGCGGTGCGCGTGTCGTCGTGCAGCGCCCGGCTGATGCGGACGGCGAGCTCCAGGAGGCTCCGGGCCTCGTCCCGGCGGTCGAGGCGCTGCGCGCACGAGGCCAGATAGTTGGCACAGACGGCGACCGCCAACTCGTCGCCCGATTGCCGAGCCGCCTCGATCCCCCGGCGCAGTAGCAGTTCGATCTCGGGCACGTAGCCGCGGGCGTAGAGATACCGCCAGGCGGCCCGGGGCAGTCGCCACACCCATTCCGTCAGGTCGGCGGCGGCCGCGGCGTCGAGGAACGCGACCAGGTTCGGCCGTTCGCGTTCCAGGTGGGCGGCGGGATCCGCGGAGCAAGCCGCCAGATCCGGGCGCTTGGGCGGTCCGAGATCGAGATCGGCCGTCACAGCCCCGCGCTGCGGTCCGTCGTTCGCCGCGACGAACATGTGCAGGTGAAAGTCGAACAGCCGGACCAGGGCGTCCCGGCGGTCGGCGGCGGACAGGTCGGCGGCGAGAACCGCCGCATACTCGCGCAGGAGATCGTGCAGCCGGTAGACCTCCGGCTCGGGTTCCTCGACGAGGTGCACGTCGAGGAGATCATCCAACAGGTCGCGGGCCCGGTCCAAGGGTTCGTCGGTCAGCGCCGCCACCGCGAGCGCCTCGAAGCGCTCGCCGGGATGCAGCCCGAGCAGCCGGAACATCCGCTGGGCCCGGTCGGGCAACTGCTCGTACGACAGCGCGAACGCGCTCGCCACCGTCCTGTCCTCGGCGGCCAGCTCCGGCAGGGCCGACTCGCTCAGCCGCCGGAGCAGATCGGCGACCCGCCAGCGCGGCCGGTGCGCCAGCCGCGCCCCGGCCAGCCGGATCGCCAGCGGCAGGCGCCCGCACCGGCGGACCACTTCCAACGCCGCCTCCGGCTCCGCGGCGACCCGTGCTCCGACGATCTTCTCCAGCAGCGTCACCGCCTCGGCGTCGTCGAGAACCGGGAGCGACTCGGGGTGCACACCGTCCAGCCCCGCCAACCGGCGCCGGCTGGTGATCAGCACCAGGGCCGCACCCGACGTGGGCAGCAGCGGCAGAACCTGGGCCGTCGACGCCGCGTTGTCGAGCACCACGATGGCCCGGCGGGCGGCCAGCTCGCCCCGCCAGAGCCGGATGCGCTCGTCCAGGTGATCCGGGATGTGCTCGGCCGGCACCCCCAGTTGCCGGAGCAGCGTCACCAGCGCCGCCTCCGGCCGCAGCGGACGTTGATCGCTGTGCCCCTGCAGGTCGACGAAGAGGCGGGCGTCGGGGAAACGCGCACCGACCAGCCCGGCGAGGTGGACGGCGGACGTTGTCTTGCCACTGCCGGCCATGCCGTCGATGATCCTGATCGCCGGGGCCGAACCCGCGGCGTCCACAGTGCCCAGCAACCGGACCATCAGCTCATCGCGGCCGGTGAAGTCGCCCACCGCCCGGAACAGGCTGTCGATCGCCACCAGCCCGGCCGCCAGCGATCGCGGTCCGGCCACCTTGCCCAGCAGGATCCGTCGGTGCAGGTCATGCAGCACCGGTCCGGGGTCGATGCCGAGCTGATCGCGGAACAGGTCGCAGGCGCGGCGGTATTCGGTCAGGGCGTCCGCCGACCGCCCGGCCCGGTGCAGCGCGAGCATGAACTGGGCCCGCAGCCGTTCACGCAATGGGAACTGCTCGACCAGACCGCTGAGCTCGGCCACCAGGTCCCGGTCGTGGCCGTCGTCGAGCTCCAGGTCGAGCCAGTCCTCGATCGCCGTGGCCCGCTGTTCGTCGAAGACGGCCGCCTGGTGTCGCACCGCCCGGCTGTCGATGCCGGCCAGCGCCGAACCCCGCCAGAGATCCAGGGCCTCGCGGAGTAGCTTGCCGGCCGCGCCGTCGCCGGTCTGTGCCTGTGCGACCAGCCGGGCGAAGGCGAGCGAGTCCAGGTCGTCACCGCCGACGAGAAGGCCGTACCCGGCGGGATCTGTGCGGATCATGCCCGGCGGCAGCGCCCGGCGCAGCCGGGAGACGCACGTTTGCAGCTGCCCGCGTGCCGTGGCCGGCGGATCGTCGTCCCACAGAGCGTCGATCAGGTCGTCCGTCGCGACGATCTGGCCGGGCTTCAGCAAGAGCATGGCCAGCACGATGCGGTCCCGGCCGGCGGAGATGACCACCTCTCGCCCGGAGTCGGTCACCTGGAGAGGCCCAAGGATGCCGAATCGCACTGAAGGCTCCGTTCCCGCTGGCCGGACGGCATCGACGATAGCCGAGCCGCATACCCGCAACGACCGTCGACGAGAGCCCTGTCACATGAGGCGTCGGGCGATGCCGTGCCGCTCGGGGACGCCGAGCTGGGTGAACAGCTCCAGCGCCTGCTCCCGGTGCCGCCCGGCGAGCCGCGGGTCGTCCTCGGCCGACGCGACCCCGGCCCGGCCGATCAGCGCGACCCCCCGCTCGTACGGGTAATGGTTGCCGGCCAGCGCGATCGCACGGTCGGCGCACTCCCGCGCGGTCGCGATGTCCCCCGTCGCCAGGAACACGTCGCCCAGGCGGCTGTGGGAAACCGCTTCGTAGCGCTTGTGGCCGACGCGCTGGAATATCGGGATGGCCTGCAGCAGCAGATCCCGGGCCGCGTCGAACCGGCTCTCGAGCTGGCACAGATGCGCCAGTTCACCCAGGACGCGCGCCTCCGCCAGGGGATGGCGGCTGTTCCGGGTGAGTCGCAGAGCGATCGTCAGCATGCGCCGGGATCGGGCGGGAGTCTGCAGGCCGGCCCGCAACTTGATGATGGCGACGTTCAGCAACCCGACCGCGATCAACCCACGATCGCCCACCTCCACCGCCGCCAGCAGCTGCAGCCGCGCGTGGCGCAGGGCCGGGACCAGCTCGCCGAGCTTGGTCCAGCCGATCGAGATGGCGTGGTGGCGCAACGCGATCTGGACCATGGTGTCCGGCCTGGTCGTGTTCCGGCGCACGATCCGGAGGGAATTCTCCGAGAGCATGATGCTCTCGGCGAAGCCACCCGCCGCCTCGGCGACCGTGGCCAGATTGCCGGTCGCCGCGCACAGGCCCACCTCGTCTCCGAGCTTGCCACGCAGCTCGACCGCGGTCTCCAGCAGGCTGCGGGCCTCGGCTTGGCGACCGAGGCGGTTGGAGGCCGAGGCGAGATAGTTCGCCGCCGTGGCCACCGCGGCGAGGTCGCCCACTTGACGCGCGACCGCGAGCCCTCGGCGCAGCAGGGTGTCGATCTCAGCGATGTAGCCCAGGACGTAGAGGCGGCGCCACGCTGCCCGCGGCAGGCTCCAGGCGTAGTCCGGGCGGCCGGCGGCCAGGCCCGCGTCGACGTAGGCGGCCAGGTATGGTCGTGCCTGCTCCAGGTAGGCGGCCGGGTCTGTCAGCTCGGCGAGCAGGTCTGTTCGCGCCGGCGCGCCCAGGGCCAGATCGTGGACCACCAGCTCGTGCCACTGTGCCTCGGTGGTCGCGGCCAGGGCGTGCAGGTGGAAGTCGAGCAGCTGGATCACGGCTTTCCGGCGCTCGTCCTCCGGCAGCTCGGCGGCCAGCGCGGCGGCATACTGCCGCAGCAGATCGTGCAGGCGGAAGACATCCGGCTCGGGCTCTTCGACCAGGTGCGCGTCGACCAGCCCGTCCAGCGCCTTCCGGGTCTCGTCGAGCGCCAGGCCGGCCAGGGCCGCGACAGCCAACGCGCCGGCGCGTTCGCCCGGCTGCAAACCGAGCAGCCGAAAGACGCGCTGATGCCCCGCCGAGAGTTGCGCATAGGACAGAGCGAAGGCGCTCGCCACGGTCCGTTCCTCGGCGGCCAGTTCGGGCAGCGCCGACTCGCCCAGCCGGCGAACCAGATCCGCGACCCGCCAGCGGGGCCGGTGCGCCAGCCGGGCTCCCGCCAACCGGATCGCCAGCGGCAGGCCCCCGCACCGGCGGACCACCTCGAGTGCCGACTCGGGCTCGACCCGTACCCGGTCGCCGGCGATCTTCACCAGCAGGGCGACCGCCTCCGCCTCGTCGAGAACCGGCAGGGACTCGGGGTGCACGCCGTCGAGACCGACGAGCCGGCGCCGGCTGGTGATCAGGCAGAGGTTGGCCGCGGAGGTCGGCAGCAGGCGGGTGAGCTGAGCGCTGGACCCGGCGTTGTCCAGGACCAGCAGGATCCGGCGACCAGCCAGCTCCCGGCGCCAGAGGTCCACTCGCCCGGGCAGGTCGGGCGGAATCCGGTCGGGCGGGACGTCGAGCTGCCGCAACAGCGTGAGCAGCGCGGCAGCCGGCTCGATCGGCTCGTGCTCGCTGTGGCCCTGCAGATCCAGGAAGAGCTGCCCGTCCGGATAGCGCTCGGCGAGGCAGTGCGCGACGTGCAGCGCGAGTGTGGTCTTGCCGCTGCCGGCCATACCGTCGATCACCAACACCACGGGGCCATCGGTGACGTCGTGCTCCGCGGCGGCGAGCAGGCGGCGGACCGCCGTGTCCCGGCCGGTGAAGTCGCCCACCGTACGGGGCAGGCAGTGCACCGGCACAGACTCGGCGGCAACGGCCGGAGCCGGCGTGACCTGCCCGGCCAGGATGCGCCGGTGCAGATCCCGCAGCGCCGCGCCGGGCTCGATGCCCAGTTCGTCCCGGAGCAGGTCGTGGGCACGGCGGTATTCGGCGAGCGCGTCGGCCTGCCGTCCGATCCGGTACAGCGAGAGCATCAGCTGCACCCGAAGCCGTTCCCGCAAGGGGAACCGCTCCACCAGCCCGGTCAGCTCAGCGACCAGGTCCCGGTCGCCGCCACCGGCGAGTTCCAGGTCGACCCAGTCCTCGATGGCCATGGCGTGCTGTTCGTCCAGCACCGCGGCGCGCTGTCGCACCGCACGGGAATCCGTCCCGGCCAGCGCCGGCCCCCGCCACAGCGCCAGCGCCTCGCGGAACTGCTTGCGGGCGACCCCCGCCTCGGTGTCGGTCGCGGCCCGGGCCAGCGCCACCAGCCGGGCGAAGATGGTGGCGTCGAGCTGGTCGTCGGCGATACGGATGCCGTACCCCGCGGGGTCGGTGAGAATCGCCTCTCCCGCGAGTGTCCGCCGCAGGCGGGAGACGCAGGTCTGCAGCTGACCGCGGGCGGTGACCGGGGGCGAATCCTCCCAGACCGCGTCGATCAGATCCTCGTTGCTGACGATCCGACCGGCGTGCAACAGCAGCATCGCCAGGACGACCCGGTCCCTACCGGCGGTAATCGCCACATCCCGCCCGGCGGCGGTCACCGACAGGGCACCCAATATGCCGAATCGCATCAGGTCACCCCGTCCCGCACCTCGATCGGGATCGACCATAGCCGAATCCAGATAGTGGACGGGCGCCCGACGAGAGTGGAACGACAGCGGAACGAGAGCGCCCTACCGCAAGCTGTTTCCCGGGCCGTTCCGCTTCGATGTGCCCAACATCGCCCCGAGAAGCGGAACGGCCCGTAACGGGGGTGTTCAGCTCGTTCGCGACGACGTCGCGGGCGAGCTGTTCACGTTCCGGGGCCGGGCACCGGTTGGACGGCACCCAGGCCGGAACGTATCGTCGCGAAGGGTTTGGCCTTCCCCGACGAACAGGATCTTTGCCATGCGAACCGCCCTCCTCGCCGGCTCCCTCGCCTGTCTGCTCCTCACGGGCACCGCCTGCAGCAGCGACGACAACGGCACCGAGACGATCGCCGAAGCACCTGTGGCGGAGACGCCCTCGACGGCGACGACCACCGTGCCGGCGCCCGACTACTACGCCAACACCCGCAAGGTCTGTGCCGCGCTCAACAAGATCTTCGACGCGGACGTGGCCGAGTTCGGCACCGCGGTGGGCAAGATGATCGCCTACAAGGAGGCGAAGCAGACCGCCGAGGCCGAGCAGGCCCGCAAGGCGGCCAGCAAGGAGCTCAAGGAGGTCGGCGCGAAGGTCCGCAAGGAGACCGCGGCGGCCGCGGACCCCGACCTGAAGCAGGCGGGGGCCATCTCGGCGACGAAGTTCTCCAAGAGCTCCACCGACAAGGCCCTCTTCGACAAGATCAAGACCACGAAGGACCTGGACCGGACCCTGGCGGCGAAGATGCCCGACTGGATGGACCCGGTCGCCGGCCTCTGCGCGACCTGAGCAGACCGGGACGACCCGGTCAGTCCGGGTCGATCCGGGCGGCCGGTCGGGGCTACCGCCGGCCGATGCCCAGGACCGGCTTGGTGACCTCGGCGAAGAAGTCGTTGCCCTTGTCGTCGACGACGATGAACGCCGGGAAGTCCACCACGTCGATCTTCCAGACCGCTTCCATGCCCAGCTCCGGATATTCCAGGACCTCGACGTGCCGGATGCAGTCCTGGGCGAGCCGGGCCGCCGGGCCGCCGATCGAGCCGAGGTAGAAGCCGCCGTGGCTCTTGCAGGCGTTGGTCACCTGGGTGGAGCGGTTGCCCTTGGCCAGCATCACCAGCGAGCCGCCCGCGGCCTGGAACTTCTCCACGTACGCGTCCATCCGGCCCGCGGTCGTCGGACCGAACGAGCCGGACGCGTACCCCTCGGGGGTCTTGGCCGGGCCCGCGTAGTAGACCGCGTGGTCGCGCAGGTATTGCGGCATCGGCTCGCCCGCGTCCAGCCGCTCGGCGATCTTGGCGTGCGCGATGTCGCGGGCGACGACCAACGGGCCGCTCAGCGAGAGCCGGGTCTTGACCGGATATTTGCTCAGCTCGGCGCGGATCTCGGCCATCGGCCGGTTGAGGTCGACGCGGACGACCTCGTCGGCCTCCAGGCTGTCGTCGGTCACGTCCGGCAGGTAGCGCGCCGGATCCGGCTCCAGCCGTTCGAGCCAGACACCCGAAGGAGTGATCTTCGCGAGCGCCTGGCGGTCCGCCGAGCAGGAGACCGCGATCGCCACCGGGCAGGACGCGCCGTGCCGGGGCAGGCGGATCACCCGTACGTCGTGACAGAAGTAACGGCCGCCGAACTGGGCGCCGATGCCGAAGTCGCGGGTCAACTCGAGGACCGCCGCCTCCAGCTCGACGTCGCGGAAGCCGTGCGCGGACATCGAGCCGGCCCGGGGCAGATTGTCCAGGTATTTCGCGCTGGCCAGCTTCGCGGTCTTGAGTGCGTACTCGCCGCTGGTGCCGCCGATCACGACCGCCAGATGATACGGCGGACACGCGGACGTGCCGATCAGCCGCAGCTTCTCGTCCAGGAACTCCATCATCCGCGCCGGGTTCAGCAGCGCCTTGGTCTCCTGGTAGAGGTACGACTTGTTGGCCGAGCCGCCGCCCTTGGCCATGAACAGGAACTTGTACGCGTCCGGCTGGCCGCCCGGGTCCTCGGCGTACAGCTCGATCTGGGCCGGCAGGTTGGAGCCGGTGTTGCGCTCGTCCCACATCGTCAGCGGGGCGAGCTGGGAGTAGCGCAGGTTCAGCCGGGTGTACGCCTGGTACACGCCCTGGGCGATGGCCTGCTCGTCGGTGCCGTCGGTCAGCACGTGCCGGCCGCGCTTGCCCATGACGATCGCCGTGCCGGTGTCCTGGCACATCGGCAGCACGCCGCCGGCCGCGATGTTCGCGTTGCGCAGCAGGTCCATGGCCACGAAGCGGTCGTTCGGCGAGGCCTTCGGGTCATCGATGATGGACCGGAGCTGGGCGAGGTGGGCGGGGCGCAGGAAGTGCGCGATGTCGTGCATGGCCTCGGCGGTCAACAGCGTCAGCACGCTCGGGTCGACGGTGAGGAACCGCCGGCCGCCGGGCCCGTTGACCACGTCGACACCCTCGTCCGCGACCAGTCGGTACTCGGTCGGGTCGTCGCCCGTCGGCAACAGCGGCGAGTACGAGAAAGCGGCGGCTCTGCTCATGACGGGCAAGCCTAGGCCAGCGCCCGCACGAGGCGCGAACCAGCACGGTTACACCGAGATACCGGTTCGATCAACGCGCGGGCGTGGAACCGAACGAAAGGTACGCCATGTCGCGCCCGTCGATGAGGATCAGGCCGCCCGGACCCACCGCGAAAACCTTCGCATCGGTGCGCGCTTCGGTCAGCACGGCCCCGGTCCGCGGGCTCAGCGCGATCACCTTGGCGGGCTTCCGATCGGCCACCACCGCCGCGTACGGCGTCAGCGCGGCCTGCGCGTTCGCGGTGATGCCCCGCCGCCAGACGGTCTTGCCCCGGCTGAACGACCGGGCGACCAGGGTCCGCTGGTCCGCGGTGCGGATCAGCGTGTAACGGTCGTTGACGGCGAGCACGCTCTGCCCCTTCGCACCGTGCCAGAGCGTCCGGCCGTCATGCGCGGCGATCAGCTCCTGCCGGCCCACCGGGTCGACGCCGAGCACCACCTCGTCCCCGCCGGCCGGATCCCGTTCCTGCTTGCAGGCCGAGCCGTTCTCCGCGGTCCGCAGGTTGAGCCCGTCGCGCTGCCAGACCGGCCGGCCGTTGGGCGGGTCGTGGGCGATGACACTGAAATAGCAGGTGCCGTCCCGCGCCTCGCCGGTGACGGTGAGGACGCGGCTGCCGACCACGGCGAGGCGCTGGTCCCGGGCCGGCGTCCGGGTCTGCACGACCCGGCCCTGGGCCGTGTCGACCACCTCGACCTTGCCGTCGCCGACCAGCCCGATGAGGCTGGGCAGCGGCCGCGGCCCGGCCGCCCGCACGTCGATCTGCGACGAGTTCAGCGGCTGGGTGTCGGGCAGATCGGGGTTGGCGGCGTCCAGAACGAAGCCGATGCCGGGCGTGCCGATGGTCCACATCGGCTTGCTGCCGCGCGGCTCCCAGGCGCTGAGCTCGCAGTCGCCGGCCTTGGGGCAGCGCAGGTCGAGCACCGCGTCGCCGTAGGTCCACACGGCCGTGGCCTCGGTGTCGCGGCGGCGGACCGCGCCGGTGGCCGGGTCCAGCACCTCGTACCCCTTGGTGAGCAGCCGGCCGACGACCACGACGGCGTCGCCGTCGGTGCCGGCCACGCCGGCCCAGTCGGCGTCGGACTTCCACAGCCGGACCCCGGCGGTGATCCCGTACGCCTCGATGGAGGTGCGGTATTCGACCACGACCGCGCCGCCGCTTATCGTGACGCTGCGTGGTGACCCGCCGATGGCGGTCTGCCAGGTGGCGACGCCCTCGGCGATCGGGTCGCTCTGGTTGATCCAGGACCAGATCTTCGGGAACGGGTTCCACACCCCGGTGGTGGCCAGGACGATGATGACCACGACGCCGACCAGCGCGTAGCCTTTCGCCGAGCCGCCGGAAGCCACGTCGGACACGGTAACGAGATCGACATGACTCGACCGCGAGCCCGAAAGGCCCGTGTCGCGCGCTTATGCCCCGCTTGCCGCCTTGACCAAGGGCATCGTGCGGTACGGAATCTGCTCCGCCAGCGCGATGATGGTCGACGCCCGCAAGATCCCCTCGTACGTGACGATCTCGTCGATCACCCGTTGCAGGTCGGCGTTGGAGCGGGCCACGATCCGGCACATCAGGTCGCCGCTGCCGGTGATCGTGTGCGCCTCGAGGACCTCGGGGATGTCCGCCAGGTGCGCGGTCACCGCCGGGTGGCCGTACCGCTGGCTGATCTCCAGGGTCACGAAGCTCATCACGCCGTAGCCGATCGCGGCCGGCGAGACCTCCGGGCCGAAGCCGCGGATCGCGCCCCGCGCGATCAGCTTGTCCAACCGGGCCTGGGCCGTGCCGCGGGCGACCGCGAGCCGGCGGGAGAGCTCCAGCACGCCGATCCGGGGCTCCTCGGCGAGCAGTGCGAGCAACTGCCCGTCTAGCGCATCCAACTGCACATCTTGTCCAGCCATAATGCCTGAGCACTCTACCAAATGCACAGACTGACCAGCCTGAAAACCCACTATTGCCCAGCACCCGGCAAGAGACAAGCCTCTGCATATGACGCAGGTGATGGAAGCCGCCACTAAGACCGTCGACGTGTTCCCCGTCAAGGGCGTCGACCACCTCCAGTTCCTCGTGGGCAACGCCAAGCAGACGGCCCACTATTACTCGACCGCCTTCGGGATGACCTGTGTGGCCTACCGCGGGCCGGAGCACGGCTACCGCGACCACGCCGAGTACGTCCTGGTCAGTGGGTCGGCCCGGTTCGTGATCACGGGCGCGGCGCACGCCGGCGCACCCAGCGCCGCGCACGTCGCCAAGCACAGCGACGGCATCTACGACATCGCGCTGGCCGTGCCGGACGTGGACGCAGCCTACCGGCACGCCATCTCGGCGGGCGCCTCCTCGGTGAGTGAGCCGCACGATCTCTCCGACGAGCACGGCACGGTCCGCGTCGCCGCGATCGCCGCCTACGGCGACACCATCCACACCCTGGTGGACCGCTCGAAGTACGACGGACCGTTCCTGCCCGGCTTCGCCGCCCGCGGCCCGATCGTCGACCGGCGGCCCGCGATCGACGCCGGCCTGCAGCCCAAGCGCTACTTCCAGGCCGTCGACCACGTCGTCGGCAACGTAGAACTGGGCAAAATGGACGAGTGGGTCGCGTTCTACGGCCGCGTGATGGGCTTCACGAACATGGCCGAGTTCATCGGCGACGACATCGCCACCGACTACTCCGCGCTGATGTCGAAGGTCGTCGCCGACGGCACCCGCAAGGTCAAGTTCCCGCTCAACGAGCCGGCGATCTCGCGACGCAAGTCACAGATCGACGAATACCTCGAGTTCTACGGCGGCCCGGGCGCCCAGCACGTCGCGGTCGCCACCAACGACATCCTGGCCAGCGTCGACGCGATGCGCGCGGCCGGGTGCGAGTTCCTCGACACGCCGGACTCGTACTACGACGACCCTTCGCTCCGCGCCCGCATCGGCCAGGTCAGGGTGCCTATCGAGGAGCTGAAGAAGCGCTCGATCCTGGTCGACCGGGACGAGGACGGCTACCTGCTGCAGATCTTCACCAAGCCGGTGCAGGACCGCCCGACGGTCTTCTTCGAGCTGATCGAACGGCACGGCTCGCTCGGCTTCGGCAAGGGCAACTTCAAGGCCCTGTTCCAGGCCATCGAGCGGGAACAAGAGCTGCGCGGAAACCTGTAACACTGTCTTCGTGACGCAAGCGAACGACGACGCCGCGGCCGCGGCCGGCCCGCCGACCGGTGGGCCGGTCCGCGCCCCGGTGCCGCCACAGCCCGGTGGCCCGCAGGCCGGCGGGCCACCGCCTGGTGGCCTGCCGCCTGGTGGCCTGCCGCCTGGTGGCCTGCCGCCTGGTGGCCTGCCGCCTGGTGGCCTGCCGCCTGGTGGCCTGCCGCCTGGTGGCCTGCCGCCTGGTGGCCTGCCGCCTGGTGGCCTGCCGCCTGGTGGCCTGCCGGCCTATCCTCCGCCCATCCGGTACGGGTCGGCGGTGGGTGCGCCGCCGTACTACGGTCCGCCGCCGTACGGATGGCGGCCACCGCCCGTGCCGCTGGCCCCCGACGGGCGCCCGCTGGCCGACTTCGGCACCCGGCTGCTCGCGTACTTGATCGACAGCGCGATCGTCGGCGGCATCGCCGCGGTCGTCTTCATCCCGGTGATGTTCGTGTTGATCTTCAAACTCATGCCGGACCTCGCCGATTCCGCGAACGGCTACGACCCCACGACCGGGCCGGAGACCCTGCTCGAGGGTTTCCTGCTGCCGATGCTGCTGATCGAGCTGGGCTTCATCCTGTTCATGCTCGCGGGCTACTACGTGTACTACGTCGAGATGATGTATCGCGGCGGTCAGACGGTCGGCAAGAAGGCGATGAAGATCAGGGTGATCCCGTTCGAGCCCGGTGCGATGCTGACCCGCGCCATGGCCGCGAAGCGATACCTGATCGAGTTTCCGTGCGGCATCTTCGTGCCCTTCCTCAGCTATGTCGACGGCTTCTGGCAGCTCTGGGACAAGCCGTACCAGCAGACCCTGCACGACAAGTTCGCCAAGACCGTCGTGATAAAGGTTGCGCCATGACTTCGCTGCCCGCCGGTTGGTACAAAGACCCGGCCGACCCGACGACTCAGCGCTGGTGGGACGGCGAGGGCTGGCTCGGCACGGCCCTCCCGGCCGACGCGACGCCGCCCGACGGCCCGCCACCCGCCGAGGATCCCTCGCCGGCCGGCTCCGCTCCGGGCGCCCCGCGCACTCCGGGCGCGCCGACCGCTCCGGCCCAGGGTGAGGTCACACCGGCCGCCCCGGGCTCGTCCGCACCACCCGCGCCGACCGGCCCACCGCCGGGCTGGGGCACGCCACCGCCGGGCTATCAGCAGCCGCCGGGCTATCAGCAGCCGCCGGGTTATCAGCCGCCGCCGCCGGGTTATCAGCAGCCGCCGCCGGGTTGGACGTACCCACCACAAGGCTGGACGCCGCCCCCGGGGTGGACGCCGCCCCCGGGCTATCAGCCGCCGCCGCCCGGTTGGACGCCTCCGCCTCCTGGCTGGACGCCCCCGGCCGGCTCGGCTCCTCCCTCCGGCTCGACGCCCCTGCCTGGTTCGACGCCCCTGCCTGGTTCGACGCCCCCGCCCGGCTCGACTCCCCGCCCGGCTCGACGCCCCTGCCTGGTGCGGCTCCCCCGGCTGGTTCGACGCCCCCGCCCGGCTCGATGCCCCCGGCTGGTTGGGCGCCCCCGCCCGGCTGGACGCCTCCGCCGGGCTGGGGGCCACCGCCGGGCTGGGCACCCCCGCCCGGCTGGGCACCGCACGCCTACGCGTATCAGGTGCAGGCCCGGCCGCACGGCCAGCCGCTCGCCGGACTGGGCCGGCGCCTGGTCGCCCGGTTGGTCGACATCGTCGCCGTGCTGATCCTGAACGTGCTGGTCAACGGCTGGCTGGCCTATCAGTGGTGGCTGGAGGTCGAGCCGATCTTCCGCGCCACCATGGCGGACCCGTTCACCAGCCCGCAGCCGGCCTCCGCACGATCGAGCTACCTGGTCCTCACGATGCTCGTCGTCGCCACGGCCCTGTGGTTCGCTTACGAGGTGCCGGCGCTGGCGAACAGTGGCCAGACCCTCGGCAAACGTCTGCTGCAGGTCAAAGTCGTGAAGTTGGAGAACACCGAACCGCTCGGCTTCGGCCGGGCCTTCCGCCGCTGGGCCCGGCTCGGCATGTGGACGCCGCTGTGGAGCTGCTACGGCCTGGGCTTCCTCGCCCAGCTCGTCGGTGCCGGCTCGGTGCTGTTCGACCAGCAACTCCGCCAGGCCCTGCACGACAAGTCGGCCGCGACCGTGGTCGTCGCCGTGCCACCCGGCCATCGGAACCAGCCCGTCAAGGCGGCACCCGATCACGCCGACGACTCCACCGGAGGGAAACGATGAGCAGGCTGACTCGCGCCGACCTGGACGCGCTGCCGACCTACGTGCCGGGCCGCAACGTCGCCGACCTGGCCCGCGAGCTGGGCATCGCCGAGGCGATCAAGCTGGCCAGCAACGAGGTGCCGTACGGCCCGCTACCGGGAGTGCCAGAGGCGGTGGCGGCGGCGATGGCCCAGTCGCACCGCTATCCCGACATGGGCGTGCTGGAGCTGCGGGACCGCCTCGCCGCCCGCTACGGCGTCAGCCCCGACCGGATCGTCACGGGCTGCGGCTCGGTGGCGCTGGCCGAGCACCTCGCCAAGGCGACGTGCCTGCCGGGCGACGAGATCGTGTATTCATGGCGGTCGTTCGAGGCCTACCCGATCATCTCGGCCGGCGTGGGCGCGGCCGGCATCCGCGTCCCGAACACCCCGGAACACGGCCACGACCTGCGGGCGATGGCCGAAGCCATCACCGACCGGACCAGGCTGGTGTTCGTCTGCACCCCGAACAACCCGACCGGTACGAGCATCCGAAAGGCGGAACTCGACCGTTTCCTGGACGCCGTACCGTCGGACGTGCTGGTGGTCCTGGACGAGGCGTACCGCGAGTTCGTCACGGACGTCGAGGTCCCCGACGGCCTGGCGACCTACGGCGACCGGCCGAACGTGGTGGTGCTCCGCACGCTGTCCAAGGCCTGGGGCCTGGCCGGGCTGCGGATCGGCTTCCTGGTGGCCCAGCCCGAGGTGGCCGCGGCGATCCGCAAGGTACTGACCCCGTTCTCCACGAGCGTGGTCGCCCAGGCCGCGGCGCTGGCGGCGCTGGACGCCGAAAAGGAGGTGCTCCGCCGCTGCGCGCTGGTGATCAGCGAGCGGGAGCGGGTCACGGAGGCGCTCCGCAAGCTGCACCCCGACGTGCCCACGAGCCAGGCGAACTTCGTCTGGCTGCCGCTGGGCGACCAGGCGGCGGCGTTCGGCGCGGCCTGCGAGAAGCGCGGAGTGATCGTCCGGCCCTTCCCCGGGGACGGCGTTCGCATCACGATCGGCAAGCCGGAGGAGAACGACGCCCTCCTGGCCGCGGCCGAGGCGGCCCTCTAGCTCAAAGATCAGATAATCGCGGAAACCGAGGCGGCACGGGCCAGGTCGGTGGGTAGCCCTGCCCAGCCCGTGCAGCTCAACCCGGCCGGTGCGAGTTGCCTGGCCCGTGGTGTTGTCCGGCCCCGCCGCTACCCAGCGCACTACCGAGCTGCACCTGCCGGATATCGCGCCCGTGCTGGTCGGCGGCATTTCTCGGAATGCGGCATCGATCTTGGTCGGCTCTCGCGGCGTTCTGCTGGCAGAAATCCGACGGCCTGAATCATCTCGCAGGTCGAGCAGAGGCCCGACGGCCTGAATCATCTCGCAGGTCGAGCAGTCAAGGCCGACGGTGTGCTCGCCACCAGGGCGAGCAAGAGGCATGTCGCTATCACCAGAGCCATCAGCGGCCAGGGGATGATCACGTTGATCTCGGTGCCGACCTGGGCGCTGAGGGATCTTGTCGAGCCCAGCAGGGCGAGGAGGGCGGCCGCCACTCCCAGGATCGAGCCGATCGTCACGACCAGAGTCGATTCCAGGGCCACCGTCGCGGCCACCTGGCGTGGTGTCGCTCCCGCCAGGCGCAGCACCCGGTAGTCGCGGATGCGGTGCCTGGTCGCCATGAGCAGGGTGTTCGCCACCGCGAGCGCGCCCGCGCCGGCGGACATCCCCAGCAGCAACAACGTGAACGACCAGACGAGGCGGTCCTCTGCGGCATCCGCCCGGCGCGCGTAGGTGGCCACCGGGACCAGCTCCGCGCCCGGGGTGAGGGCGGCGTTCGGGGTGAAGGCCGCCGGGGCCAGTGCCGACCTGTCGTGGTCGCGGACCGCGCCACGGGCCAGGACGAGATCCGCCGCGATCGGGCCGGCCGGAGCGGGGCCGGTGATTCGAAGCGTTTCCCGCACCCCGTCGGCGTAGGTGAGGGTGACGCTGTCACCGAAGCGGTCGGCCGCGTCCGGGGCTGCGAGTGCGGTGCCGGGTGCCTGGCTCGGCAGTCCGACGGCCGCGACGGCCGTGCCGGCGACGTATACCTGGGTCGGTAGCGGCGCGTCGGGCGCCGCCGCATCCGTCAGGCCCGGCGTGCCATCGGGAATCAGCACGGTGCCCGTGTGCACGGCGGCGGCCCGGCGGGCCGCATAGGCCGCCGTCGAGGTCTGCACCGTGCCGACGATGAAGACGCCGAAGGCCACCGTGAGCAGCACCGGCGCGGCTGTCGACGCCGTACGCCGGACGCCGGCCAGCGCGCTCTGCCGCACCAGCGTGCCGGTGATGCCGGTGACCGGCCGCAGCAGCACGCGGACCAGCAGCGGGACCACAGCCGGCGCCAGCAGGGCAGCCGCGACGACGAGGGCCATGGCGCCCAGCAACGCGAACTGGGCCATGTCGGTGACGCTCGCGGCAGTCGCGGTGTAGATGCCCGCGGCGGCGCCGATCACCGCCGCTGCCAGGCCGGCGATCCAGCGCGGCCGCGACATCGGCCTACCCTCCACCTCGGCCACCCGCAGGGCCTCCAGCGGACCGATCCGGGACGCCCGGCGGGCGGACGCCGCCGCGCCGAGCAGCGACACCATCGGCCCGGCGAGAAACGCCACCGCCAGCGCCCACGGCTCCCACCGCACGCTGAACCCGGGCGGTTCGAAGCCGGCATCGACCAGGAATCCGCCCAACGGCACCGCCAGCACGCCGCCCAGCACGACGCCCAGCCCCGCGGCGAGCCCTCCGGTGAGCAGGGCCGACCGGTAGAGAGAGGACCGGATCTGCCGCGGCGTCGCACCCACCGCGCGCAGCAACCCGATCTCGCGACGCCGCTGATTGACCGCGAAGGCCGAGGTCGAGGCCACCAGGAACACACAGGCGAAGCCCGCCAGCGCGACCGTCGCGGACAACACCTGCGTGCCTATCCACCGGGTGCGGGCGTCAACACGCGGCTCCAGCGCCCCACGTGCCGTCCCGGTGAGCACCGTTCCCGCTTCGCCGACGGCAGCGCGCACCGCGGCCGGGTCGGGGCTGCCGCCGAGCCCGATCGCCCGCACGCCCGGTCGCAGCCGGGCCGCGACGTCAGCGGAGACGAACACCGCCGACGTGCCGACGTGACCGGTGACCCGCCACGACGCCGGGCCCGTCGCGGTCAGCAGGGTGACGTCCTGGCCGATCGGCACCTCGAGATCGGCGCCGACGACCACCTCCCGCTCGCCCACCGGCGGTTTGCCGGCGACCAGCGGCCCAGCACTCGCCGTCCAGCCGTATCCGGTGGTCAGGTTTGGGAGCGGCCGGCCGGAGCGGACCGGCTGCGCATAGAACGGCCGGTCCTGGACGACAGCGGTCACCCCCGGGAGCGCGGCCAGCCGATCCGCCAGCTCCTGCGCGGTGGCGGCCGACCAGGGCACCGACTCGGTGAAGAACTCGGCCGGATTCGCCGCGGTCGGGCTTTGCACCACCACGCTCAGCTCCGCGAATCTCTCCGGCACCCGGGGCCGCGCGGACGCCCAGAGCAGCAGAGCTGCCGCCACGATCGCCGTGCTGAACACCACGGCGAGGAACGTGCCCAGCCGGTCGCGGGTCAGCATGCCGACTCCAGCGTGGTCATCCGGGCCGCGATGGCGCCCGCGTCGAGCTCGGTGAGCTCACCGGCGATCCGGCCGTCGGCCAGCAGCAGCACCCGGTCTGCCACGGCTGCGGCGACCGGGTCGTGGGTCACCATGACGATCGTCTGGCCGTGCTCGTCCACGAGCGCGCGCAGCAGGTCGAGGACCTGTCGGGAAGTGCGATTGTCGAGGGCCCCCGTCGGCTCGTCGGCGAAGACGACGGCCGGCCGGGTGATCAGGGCCCGGGCGATGGCGACCCGTTGCTGCTCACCCCCGGAGAGCTCGCTCGGACGGTGCCGGGCCCGGTCGGCCAGCCCGACCTCCGCCAGCGCGGCGGTCACCTCGCCGGTGGCGGGGCGGCGGCCGGCCAGGCGCAGCGGCAGCGCCGCGTTCTGCGCCGCAGTGAGCGAGGAGACCAGGTTGAACGCCTGGAAGATGAAGCCGACGCGGTCGCGGCGCAGGTGGGTCAGGGCCGTCTCGCCCAGATCACCGAGGGCCGTGCCGGCGATAGACACGTGACCGCCGACTGGCCGTTCCAGGCCCGCGGCGCAGTGCAGCAGCGTCGACTTGCCGGACCCCGACGGGCCCATCACGGCGCTGAACGTCCCGGGCGGGAACTCCACAGTGACGTCGTCGAGGGCGAGCACCTGCCGGATGCCCGAACGGTAGATCATCCGCACGTCGCGGAGTGAGACTGTCATGCCCAGCACGATGTCGCGTCCGCCCCGGCATGTCGTCACGCTCCAGGCGTCATCAAATAGTCCACCCCGGGCCGTACGACCGGACGCGGGCTCATCCCCAGGGACGACGACTCAGGGACGACGCCACCGCAGCCGCGCGCCGCTAGGGTCGATGACGTGCCTGTCCCGCCCGCACTGCTCTGGCGACCCCGCCCTGTCCAGCAACGGATCTTCGACTCCGTGCTGGCCGCCGCGGTCGCCCTGGTGTGCTTGTTGGCAGCCGCCGAGTCACCGGCCGCGGGCCCGCGCGAGCCAGCGTGGCTGACCCTCATCGCGGCTCTGGCCCTGGGTGCCCCGCTCGCGGCACGCCGGCACCGGCCCCTGAGCGTCGCGGCAGTCGTGCTGTTCGCGGCGGCCTCCTGCCTGGCCACCGGCTTGATTCCGGCCTATACGTTTCCCGCCCCGGCGCTCGCGGCCGGCGTCGCGCTGTATTCCGTCGGTGCGGCGGCTCCCACTCGCCCCGGCCTCGTCACCTTGGCGGCCGGCGCCGGCCTGGTGGCCGCGGCGACGCTCGTCGCCGACGACGCCCCCGACGGGCCGGGGCGCATCGAGGTGGCTTTCGTGGTCCTGGTGTTCGGCGCCTGCTGGCTGCTCGGTTGGACGTTGCGGGAGCGGCGGGCTCATGCGGCCCGGGCCGCCGCGCAGGCCACCACCCAGGCGGTGACCGAGGAGCGGCTGCGGATAGCCCGCGAGATCCACGACATCGTCGGGCACAGCCTGACGGTGATCGCGGTCAAGTCCGCCATCGGCAGCCACGTCGCGGCTCAGCGACCTGCCGAGGCGGGAGCCGCGCTGGACGTCATCGCCGCGACGAGCCGCAGTGCGCTGACGGAGTTGCGCCGGGCGGTCAGCGCTCTGCGCACCGAGCCGGATTTCGCCCCCGCACCGACGCTGGCCGACCTGCGGCAGCTGGCAGACCGCGCAGCGGAGGCCGGCGTCGCCGTGCGGCTGGAGGTGCGCGGCGACTGCGATGTCCCGGACGGCGTCGCGCTGGCCGCGGTCCGCATCGTGCAGGAGTCACTGACCAATGTGGTCAAGCACGTCGGCACGACGAGCTGCCGGATCGACGTCGTCGGCAGCCCCGGCGAGCTGCGCGTGGAGGTGACCAACGACGGTGCGCCGGGTCTCCGCCCGGCCACCGACGGCGCGGGCCTGACCGGCATGCGCGAGCGGGTCGCCCTGCACGCGGGCGCGCTGACCGCCGGCCCGCGAGACCACGGCGGCTTCCGGGTACAGGCGACCCTGCCCTACGAGCGCCCGACTTAACGCTTCCCCATGGATGAATCCGGGGGATTTCCAGCTCGGACCGCATCCGATCCACCGTCCCGGAAGGAGGCGATCGCATGTCTGACGTCGTCAGCACTGGCACGGACACGCTCTGCCGTGGCGAGGATCGTCCTCGCGGCGTTGACATCACGATCAGCGGTGTAACCGCAGGTCGAGCACTCGAAGGTCCTGATACCCAACCCGAGGCGTTCCTTGGCTCTCGTTCCGCACCCGGAGCAGGTCATCGTGGTGTAGGCGGGCGGCACCAACACCACCTTCCGGCCCGCCCGCACACCCCGATAGATCAACTCACGTTTACAAGCCCCGACAGCGGCATCGGCCGCCTTACGGGCCATGGTGGATCTGGCCAGGAACTTTGGTTTGAAGTCCTCGACCGCGATCAGGTGGTGGCCGGCGACCACGCGGGCGGCCCACTGGCGGGCGTCGTGGGTGTTCTGCCGGGCGGCCTTCTTCTCGACCTGGGCTGCCTGCCGCTTCGCGTTCAGGTAGCCCTTCGACGGGGGCGTGCCCTTCGGCCGCCGCCGGCGGGCCATCCGGCGTTGGGCCTTGGCCCGTTCGGCGGCGCAGCGTTTCCGGTGGCCCAGGTGCGGCAGGTCAAACGCGGGGTCGGTGGTGGTCGCGGTGGCCTTCACACCCCAGTCGACGCCGATGGCAGAGCCGTCCGCAACGGCCGGCACGACGGCGTCGCGTCTGACGACGAACGACGCATACCAGTACCCGAGGTTGTCGCGGTACACCCGCACACTGGTCGGATCCGACGGCAGATCCCGCGACCACACCACCGGGACGGTGACCTTACCCGGCAAGCACAGCAGCCCGGCCTTGATACGGAAGCCTCGGGTCGTGTATTGCAGGCTCGGCAACGCGGACTTGAGCTTCTTGGCCTTCGGCCTGCCCCGGCCCTTCAGTCTAAACGAGGCGTCCAGGGCAGTCGTGTAGGTGCGCAGTGTCTGCTGCTGGGCGACCTGCGAGCCCTCGCGCAGCCAGGCGTTTCTGCCGCGAGCCTCGGTCAGCAACTTGGACAGCTTGCACAGGGTCGGCTTACGGCGGGTCTGCTGCTGGTGGACGGCTTCGTTCCACAGCCACCGGCAACGGCCCCACTCCGCGAGCAGGGCGGCCTGCGCCATGCGGCCGGGCCGCAGGCGGTAGGTGGAACGCACCGTCTCGGTCACCAGATCCACGACCTTTCAGCGCGAGGCTACGCAGTCGAATCATGGGCAAGGGTTCGCAGCGATACAACGTCGCTGTGTACCGATGTTACTACCATATCGCCGGGTGCCGCCAGTACCTGCGCGACGTCATCGACGGCAAGGTCGACGTCCGCACAACGCCTGACGGGACGCACAGGGTGACGCCCGTCCGCCTTGACGGTGGATCGGCTATCGCTGGCCTGCTCCGCGGGGGTTCCATTTCCTCCCCACGGCTAAAGCCGTGGGTTTCCACGGAAGGGGATCGATGACCGGCCTGAGTGAGCCGAGCGGGTCGATCCGGGTTCTCATCGCCGATGATCAGGCGCTACTCCGGGCCGGTTTCCGGCTGCTCATCGACGTCACCCCCGGTCTCGTCGCGGTGGGCGAGGCCGGCAACGGAGCCGAGGCGGTGGCCGCGGCGCGGCGGGAGCAGCCTGACGTCGTCCTGATGGACATCCGGATGCCCGATCTCGACGGCATCGAGGCGACCCGGCTGATCACCGGGTCGCCCCTGACGCCGGACACGAAGGTGCTGATCCTGACCACCTTCGACCTCGACGAGTACGTTTTCGCCGCGTTGCGCGCCGGGGCCAGCGGCTTTCTGCTCAAGGACGTCATGCCGGATGACCTGGTGGCTGCGATCAGGGTGGTGGCCGCGGGTGAGGCGCTGCTCGCGCCCACGGTCACCCGGCGGCTCATCACCCACTTCGCCGCCCGGGGGGAGCCCGCGAGTGAGCCCACCGGTTCGCTCGTTGGTGTCACGGACCGCGAGCGCGAGGTCCTCACCCTGGTCGGCCGGGGCCTGTCGAACGTCGAGATCGCCGAGCACCTGCGGCTGAGCCTCGCCACGGTCAAGACCCACATCGGCCGGTTGCTCGCCAAGCTGCAGGCCCGGGACCGAGCCCAGTTGGTGATCGTGGCGTACGAGACCGGGCTGGTCAGGCCGCTGCCGGCCCCGGAGTCGGTGCGTGCGCCGGGAAGGTCCGCCGGGCCGCCAGGACGACCAGGGCCGCGACTATGGTGAGCGCCGCGGCCAGCCCCGGCAGCCAGGCCAGGCGCGCCGAGGAGACGAGTCGCTCGCCGACCAGGGCGCCACCGCCGATGCCGACCTGGAAGGCGACCACGTAGACGGCCGAGGCGGCGTCTCGCGCTTGCGGCGCTACGCGCAGGATCGCCGACTGGAGCACCACCGGGATCGCGGTGAACGTGCCGCCCCAGACCAGCGCCGCCAGCACGGTCGGGACCGCGCCGAGGACAGGCACGAGCACGGTCAGCGAGACCGCCATCAGCCCGGTCAGCGTGATGAGCAGCGGGCCGGGTCGCCGGTCCACGAAGCGTCCCACGATCGCGTTGCCGAGCAGGCCGGCGGCGCCGTAGCCGAGGAGGAGTGCGCTCAGGCCGAGCCCTTGCAGTCCGCCGTCGCGCCGCACCAGCGGGGCGATATAGGTGTACGCCGCGAAGTGCCCGATCACCAGCACCACCGTGATCACGCAGACTGCCGCCACCGGTCCGTTGCGGATGATCCGGACCGAGGCCTTCAGCCGGGCGCCCGCCCCGACCGCCAGGTCCTGCGGCAGCGCCGGCAGCTTGGGCAGCACAACCAGCAGCGCCACGACGCAGGCCGCGCCACCCGCCGCCAGCGCCGCCAGCGCGACCCGCCAGCCCAGCCACTGGCCCAGGGCCGTGCCGAGCGGCACGCCGAGCACGATGGCCAGCGAGTTGCCGAGGAAGACCAGCGCCGTGGCGCGGCCGGCCCGGTCTGGCGGGACGAGCCGGGCGGCCACCGGCGCGATCGTGGACCAGAACACGCCGTGTGCCACCGCACAGATCAGCCGCGACAGGGTGAGGATGAGCAACGTGGCCGCGAAAGCGGCGATGAGCTGGGAGATTGCAAATATCGCCACGGTCACGGCGATGAGCAGATGCCGCGGGATCCGCATGGTGAGCGCGGTCAGCGGGATGGTGGTCAGCCCCGCCACGACGGCGTAGCTGGTCAGCAGGAGGCCCACGTCCGCCTCGCTGACCGCCAGGCCGTCGCTGATTTGCGGGAGCAGCCCGACCGGGATGGTCTCCGCGGTGACGTAGACGAAGCAGGCAGTGCCGAGCACGACCAGTCCGCTGCGGTGGTTCTGGCTCACCAATCGACAATATGCTCTTGATCCGAGCAAAAGAAGGGGGAACGCTGTGTCGACGCGCGCAACCGAGCTGCTGCGGGTGGTGCACGCCCGTCCCGGCGTCACCCGGGCGGACGCCGCCCGGTTGATCGGCGTCGGCACCGGCGCTACCACCGAACTGGTCGGCCGCCTCGGGCAGGCCGAACTGCTCGCCGAGGGTCCGACCGCGCCGAGTGGCACCCGGGGCCGCCCGACGACCGCGCTGATCCCGCACCCGCGCGGGCCGCTGATCGCCGCCGCCTCGATCACCCACGAGTCCTGGCGGGTCGACGTGGTCGAGCTGGGCGGCAGCCTGTTGGCGACCGCGGGTGAGGAGCTGGCCGGCCGCGGCGGTGACGAGGTGGTCGCGGCGCTGGGCGCGGCGGTCCGCCGGCTGCGCCACGGGTACGGCGACCGGATCCGCGGTATCGGCATCGCGGTGCCGGGCACGGTCTCGCGCGACCTCATGCTGGACGCCAGCAACCTGGGCTGGCACGACGTGGACCTCGCCGCGGCCTGGCCCCGGGCGGAGATCTTCGTGGCCGGCAACGACGCGACGCTGGCGGCGTCGGCCGAGTCCCGGCGCGGGATGGCCGTCGGCGCGGCCGTCGCCCTGCACCTGCGGATCGAGGCGGGGCTGGGTGGCGCGGTGGTGGACGGCGGCAGGGTGCTGATCGGCGCGCTGGGCGCGGCCGGGGAGTTCGGGCACATGCCGTTCGGCGATCCCGCGGTCCGGTGCCCATGCGGCGCGTACGGCTGCTGGGGCACCGCCGTGGACGGCTCGGCGCTGGCCCGGCTGCTGGGCCACGAGCCGCCCCCCGACCCGGTCACGTACGCCCGGCGGATCATCACCTCGCCGGAGCCCGGGCCGGCCGCAGCCGCCGCGACCGTGGCGACGGCCCTGGGCCGGGGCATCGCGGGCCTGGTCAACGGCCTGGACGCGGACCTCGTCACGCTGGGCGGCCTCGGCGTCGACCTGCTGGCGGCGGCGCCGGAACAGCTCAGCACCGCGTACGAGGCGGGTCTGATGGGTTTTCGCCGCGCAGCGCCACCGCCGGTGCTGCCCGCCCTGCTGGGCGACGACGGGCCGATCGCGGGAGCGGCAGAGGAGGCCTGGACGGCACTGCTGGCCCGGCTGACCTAGGCCCGGCCGGCGGCGGGCGGGCGCAAAACTGGCGGGTGAGCGCAAAAGACCAGCGGCGGACCCCAAGAAGCCGGGCAGCGGGCGGCGGGCGGCGGGCGCAAGAAGACCGGCAGCGGGCAAAGAAAGGCCAGCGCCCACGCCCACGCCGACGCCGACGCCGACGCCGACGCACAGGGCAGCACCCGCAAAGCGGCACGCGGCCGCCTACAGCGCAGCGATGACCACCGGGTCGGTCGTATAGAAGTGGTTCGCCTCGTCTGGGTCGGTGCCTGCCGACGGCTGCAAGCGTTCGACGGCCAGATAGCCGTCCGTCAGCTGCCAGCGGTCCGGCTTCCAGGCCTCGACCCGCTCCTTCGGCACATACAGCGGAAACTCCGCCCGCAGCACCCCGGTCGCCGCGTCCAGCACGATCAGCCGGCGGTCGGCGGCGAGCAGCACGGCCCGGCCGCCCCGAACGCCGAGCACCCGCGCCGCGCCAGACCAGCGCCACACCTCCCGCCCCGCCCGGGAGGCGACCACGGCACCGCCCGAGGCGGTCACCGCGCCACCCGAAGCGATCACCCCGGGAACGACCGCACCGCCCGAAGCCGTCACCCCAGGAACGACCGCACCGCCCGAAGCCGTCACCCCAGGAACGACCGCACCGCCCGAAGCCGTCACCCCGGGAACGACCGCACCGCCGCCAGAGACGGTCAGCACCAGGTCAGCCGCGGCGGTGGCGTCCGGTGCGTCGAGGGCCGGGGCACGTTCCGGCCGCCGGGCGCCGGTCAGCCAGCCCTGGCCCGACCCGTCGCGCAGGCCGGCGCAGCCGGAGCGGGCCACATCGCAGCCGACCGCCGTGAACGGTCCGGTGGGCCAGCCGCGGACCACGGTTCCGGATAGCACGTCCCACGCGCCGGCTCCGCACACGTACCGGCCGCCGGTGGTCACGAAGCCGTCGCCGCACCCGGGCGGCAACGGTACCGCCCAGCGTTGCGTGCCGTCCGCGGCCGCGCGGGCGATCAGCTGCCGCCCGTCGGTGATCAGCACGCTGGTCCCGGCCGTGTGCAGGCCCGGTGGGGCCCAGACCGCCGCGGAGCCGGTGCGCCCGGCGAAGGGTTCGGCGGCGGGTCCGCCGGCCCGCCAGGCGAGTTCTCCGGTACGCCCGTCGAGCGCCACCACGTCGCCGTCCGACCAGCGGGTGACCACCGTGGCCGCCACGGCGACGATCCCGGTGAGCCGTTCCGGCCAGCGGCGGTACGACCAGCGCGCGGTGGACATGGTCTTCGCCTCGACCGGTCCGTCCGCCTTGACCAGGCGCTCGCCGGCGTAGACCCGGATGCGGCCGTCGACGATCAGCGGGGCCAGCGTGGTCTTGCCGGTGACTCCCGGCGGCAGCGTGACGGCGACCGGGTAGGCGCCGGTGGCCGGCTCCCCATCCGACCGCCCCGCCCCTGACCGGACTGAAGACTCGAAGACCTCGGCGGGGGCCAGCACCCGCCAGCCGATCAGGGCCGCGGCCGCCAGCACGACGGCGGCGGCGACGATGCGCAGCAGCTTCCCGATCACCACAGGGACGATAGGTCAGGCGGCGGCGGCCAGGTCGTCCAGGTCACGCCGGAGCGCGCCCTCGACCGTGCGGGCGGCCAGCCCGCCGAAGACCAGCGCCAGGAACCGGCCCGCCGGCGCGGTCGGGGTGCCGTCCTGCACCACGGTGACCATCGTGCCGCCCCGGTGCCGGCCCTCGATGACCGGCACGAAGGTGTAGGTCATCCGATATTCCGCGCCGATGCCCGGCGACGTGACGACGAAGCGCTCGGGGATGACGCACTCGTCGACCCGGAACTCCTCGGTGATCTCCCCGCCGTCGGCCATCGTCCGGGTCTCGCGCCACACCGTGCCGGCGCCGAAGGGACCCCGGGTGAGCAGCTCGACGGCTATGACGGTGGACAGCCGGTCACAGCGACTCGGCAGGTCGGTGAAGACCTGCCACACAGCAGCGACCGGCGCTTCAACCAGTCGCGTCACCGCTACCGTGGACATTGCGTGACCTCCCGCCTACAAGGTACGGGCAGTCGTCCGTCAGCGACAGACAGTTCCGCTTACCGAACCGAGCCCGATCGGCGCGCCGCCGACACCGGGCGCGGCGCCGCTGATCGTGACCGTGTCGCCGTCGAGCAGGAAGCCCCGGACCGAGCCGTCGCCGAGTTTGACCGGCTCGGTGCCGTTCCAGGTCAGCTCCAGGAACGAGCCGGCCTGCGCGCGCTCGGGCCCGGAGACCGTACCGGAGGCGAAGAGGTCGCCGGTTCGCACGCTCGCGCCGTTGACGGTCAGGTGGGCGAGCTGCTGGGCGGGCGTCCAGTACATCTGCGCGAACGGCGGCGAGCTGACCGGGCTCCCGTTCCACTCGATCGTCAGCGACAGGTCCAGGCCGTCGCCCGGCGGCGTCAGATATTCCGCCGGGACTGGATCCTGCGCGACCGCGGGCACCAGCGCGCCGGACAGGGCCTCCAGCGGCACGACCCACGGCGACACCGAGGTGGCGAAGGACTTGGCCAGGAACGGCCCGAGGGGTTGGTATTCGAATGCCTGGATGTCGCGCGCCGACCAGTCGTTGACCAGGACGACGCCGAACACGTGCTCGGCGAAGTCGGCGGTGCTGATCCGCCGGCCCGGCACGCCCACCACGAAGCCCACCTCGGCCTCGACGTCCAGCCGCTGCGTCGGCCCGAAGGCGCCCGGGCCGAGCTGTCCCGCGGGCCGCTCGATCGGGGTGCCGGAGACGACGACCGTGCCCGCGCGGCCGTGGTAGCCGATCGGGAGGTGCTTCCAGTTCGGCTGCAGCCCGGGCCGCTCCGGCCGCAGGATCCTGCTGACCTGGGTGGCGTGGTGTTCGGAGGAGTAGAAGTCGGTGTAGTCAGCCACCTCGAACGGCAGGTGCAGCTCGACCTCGCCGAGCGGGATGGCCGGCAGCGTGGGGGCCAGCTCGACGATCCGGGCCCGGATCGCGCTCCACTGCGGACGCCCGAGGGACATCAGCACGTTGAGCGTCGGCTGCCGCAGCGCGCCCCCGGCCAGGATCAGGTCGTCCTGCTCGGCGCGGGACAGGTCCAGCACCGCGTCGCCCAGCCGGACGCCGATCCGCCGCACCCCGCCGCCCGTGCTGAACACGCCGTAGGGGAGGTTGCGCAGGTCAAAGAGGGTCACTCGTAGCCGCCGTTGATCAGGCCGAGACGGATCAGCTCCGTCAGCGGCTCCAGCACGTTGGTTGCCCCGAACCCGGCCCACAGCGGCCGCGGCTCGTCCCGGCGGGTCCGGGCCGGCTCGACCAGCGGCACCGGGTGCGTCGCCGCCAGCGCCTCGGCGACCTCGGCCACCTCGGCACCGTCGCTCGCCGCCACCGACGCGACCAGCACGTTCAGGAAGCCGTGGTGGGTGAATCCGGTCTCGGGGTCGGTGTGCCGCAGCGCGTGCCGCAGCCCGGCGGCGAGCTTGAACGGCAGGCCGCGGTCCCGGCAGGCGCAGATGACCGCCGCCAGCTCGACCGGGGTCGGGAACAGCTCCGCGGCGAGCCCGCCGACGCGGAACTTGGGCGCGATCCGCAGGCCCGCGGCGCGCTGGGCGGCCACCGTGTCGAGGCCCGCGAGCAGGCCCCAGCTGAGCGGGATCTCCGCGTACACGTGCAGGTCGGGGTCCTCGCCGGCGAGCGCGCCGAGCGCGCTCAGGCCGGGCTGCGGGTCCTCGCCGCGGCGCGCGACGGCCGCCTCGACCCGGACCACGCCGGCGCCGGCGGCCCGCAGCTTGGCGACCACCGCGGGCAGGGCGCCGATCGCGGTGTCGTTGACGACGCCGACCGCCAGCCCGCGCGGGGCGATCTCGAGATGGACCAGCGACGAGGGCACGAGCAGCGCGCCCAGCAGTCCGGCGTACCAGGCGTCGCGGTGTTTGAGGTGCGTCGCGAGGGCCTCGGGCGGCCCGATGATGCCCGGCGGCAGCAGGGACGCGTCATCGACGAGTCCTGCGAACAGCGGTGGCACCAGCGTTGACACGAATCTGAACCTAATGGACGCTTCGAGAGGCGGACAACACCGTCCGTAATGTCAGTTTTCTAGGGGTGGTGGCAACGATGCCGTACTACCGCAGCGTCGGGGAGATCCCTCGTAAGCGACACACCCAGTTCCGCCGTCCGGACGGCGGACTCTACGCGGAGGAGTTGATGGGCCAGGAGGGCTTCTCCTCCGACTCCTCCCTGCTCTATCACCGGTACGCACCCACCGCGATCTCCTCGGCGGAGGTGCACGAGCCGCCGGCCACCAGCCAGCTGCCGAATCTGCCGCTCAAGCCCCGGCACCTGCGCACCCACAAGCTCGACGCCGGCCCCGGCGACGCGGTGCTGGGCCGCCGCCCGCTGCTGGCCAACGGCGACGTACGGATCGGCTACGTGGTCGCCGATCGGCCGTCCCCGCTGTATCGGGACGCGGTCGGCGACGAGTGCCTGTATGTGGAGGACGGCGCCGCCACCATCGAGACGACCTTCGGCGCCCTGCGGGTCACCGCCGGCGACTATGTGATCATCCCGACCTCCGTGGTGCACCGGATCGTGCCGGAGGGCCAGGTCCGGATGCTGACCATCGAGGCGAACGGGCACATCGGCCCGCCGAAGCGGTATCTGTCGGTGCGCGGGCAGTTCCTCGAACACTCGCCGTACTGCGAGCGCGACGTCCGCGGCCCGGACGCGCCGCTGCGGGCCGACGGTACGGACGTCGAGGTGTACGTCAAGCACCGCGCGGGCTGGACCCGGCACGTGTACGCCCACCACCCGTTCGACGTGGTCGGCTGGGACGGCTGCCTGTACCCGTGGGCGTTCTCGATCCGCGACTTCGAGCCGATCACCGGGCGGGTGCACCAGCCGCCACCGGTGCACCAGACGTTCGAGGGGCCGAACTTCGTGGTGTGCTCCTTCGTGCCGCGCAAGGTCGACTACCACCCGCTGGCCATCCCGGTGCCGTACAACCACCACAACGTGGACTCCGACGAGATGATGTTCTACACCGGCGGCAACTACGAGGCCCGGCGCGGTTCGGGCATCGAGCAGGGTTCGATCTCCCTGCACCCGTCGGGCTTCACGCACGGCCCGCAGCCGGGTGCCGTGGAACGGGCGATCGGCGCCGACCACTTCGACGAACTCGCCGTCATGGTCGACACCTTCCGCCCGCTGGACCTCTGCGACGCGGCCCTGTCCGTAGAGGACACCGGATACGCCTGGACCTGGAACAGGTAGTTCTATCCGATATGGAACTGGTCGCCGTAGACGGCGAAGTCGAGCGGGGTGTTCAGGTCCAGGTTGCCGTTGCGCAGGAAGACGCGCTGCGCGGTGTCGATCCGCGTGACGTCGGAGTGGGCCTCTTCCTTCTTCATCTCGATGACCCGCTCGTCGAGGAACGCGTTCAGCCAGGTCGTCTCGTTGCCACCCTGCGACGGCGGCCTGGCCCGCTGCAGCGCCCGGCTGCGGATCGACCGCATGCCCTCGTAGCCGTGCACCACCGCCGCGTCGTAGTAGGCGAACTGGCCCAGTGCCCGGATGCCGTCGGCCTTGCCGTCGCGCACCGACGGGTTGAAGTACACCCGGTCCCGCTCGGACTCCTGCGCCGCCTGGAAGACCGGGTCGGCCGCGGCCGTACGCCAGTCCCTGGTGAAGTTCGGGTCGAGGCCCGCGTGTGACGAGGTCCCGTTGACGTTTCGCAGCGCCGGCAGGTATTTGGCCAGCACGTTGCCCGGCTTGGTCGCCGCGTACGCCTCGACCAGTTCCAGCATGTCGCCGGTGCCGGAGCAGAAGCCGATGATGCCGGCGGTGTAGCCGCGGCCGTCGTTGATGTCCTCGATGTAGGAGAACTGGGCCCGCCAGTCGAGCGAGGAGTTCTCGGCGGCCGAGACGATCTGCATCGCCACGTCCTTCTTGGCCGGGTTGTCCAAATTCACGCCACTGCTCGGCGGTGTGGTGGTGCCGCCGGGCAGCGTCCACTTCTGGTTGGCGCCGTTGCCGCAGGTCCAGATCTGCAACTGGTTGCCGTTGGCCGAGTTGTTGTTCGGGACGTCGAGACACCTGCCGGAGCCGGGGTTGATCAGTGTGCCGCCGGCGCCGGCGGTCCACTTCTGGGCGGCCGTACCGTTGCAGTCATAGATCTGGATCTTCGCACCGCTGGCGGCGGACCCCGCGGTGACGTCCAGGCACTTGCCCAGCGCCCTGATCGAGTTGTCGGTGTTGCCGACGCTCCAGGTCTGAGCGCCCGTGCTGTTGCAGTCGTAGAGCTGCACCGGGGTTCCATTCGCGTTGTTGGCGGCCGCGACGTCGACGCACTTGCCGGCGAGGCCCTTGATCGGTCCGGCGGTGGCGGCACTGGCCGGCAGGAGGCCGAAGGCGATGCCCGCGGCGGGCAGCAGGACGCCGCCGAGGGCGTACGCGATCACTCGCAGCCGGCGTGGGGGGCGTGAGGGGATGGTCATGGGCGCTCCTCGTGAGGTTGAGGGGGTGGGCGCGCAGGGTGAAGCCATCGATGACGGACGTTGGGGGTTCCGTCGCCGAGGCGATGAGTGGTCACGCTAGGTCAGTTAAGTTGATTAATCAATACCCGTCGATTAATCACTTTTGCTGGCGAAAGACCGCTTCGACCGGCAGTCAGGGCCCGAACACGGGCCGGACTTGCTTCACGGAGGAAACAGAGCGCGACGAAGTATTGACAGCCGATCGGAGACCGACCTACGGTCCAACTAATTGTTAGCTGTTTTTCCAATTACCCGAGGGGGCTCCGTGCCGCGACTGGCGGGATCGTCCAAGCTGCTGCGCGCCATGAACGAGAGCGCGGCGCTCGCCCACCTGCTCGAGCCGGGCATGCTCACCCGCGCCGACCTGCGCCGGCTCACGGCGCTCTCCACACCGACCATCTCGGAGGTGCTGCGCCGGCTCACCGACGCCGGCCTGGTGACCGTCGTCGGCTACAACAGCGGGCGCCCGGGACCGAACGCGGAGATCTATGCGGCGAATCCGGACGCAGCTTACGCCGCAGCCGTCTCCGTGCGCGATGTCGGAGCCAGCGGGGTGCCGTCCGTCGTGGCCGCGCTCTGCGACCTGACCGGGACCGTCCGGTCCCGCATCGAGTCCCCGGTCGACTTCCTGCTTGCCGATCCCAAGGCCGCCCTGGTGGACGTCATGGCGGAGTTGCGAGAGGCCGCCGGCGTAGCGGCCGGCCGGGTACACCACGTGCAACTCGGCGTGCCCGGTTCCTACGACAGCCGGACCGAGACGATCCGGCACGTCGATGTGCCGGGCTTCGGCCGACCGGGCCTGGTCCCGGAGATCGCCGCGGCGCTCGGCACCGACGTCGGCGTCGACAACGACGTCAACCTCGCCGCCGTGGCCGAGCGCCGCCGCGGCGTCGGTCGCGAGGTCGACGGCTTCGCCCTGCTCTGGCTCGGCCAGGAGGGCCTCGGTCTGGCCATCGACATCGCCGGCACGCTGATCCGCGGCGCGCGCGGCGGCGCGGGCGAGATCGGCTACATGCCGCTCTACTCCCCGGACTCCACCTACCGCAAGATCGACCTGCAGGACCTGTTCGGCGGCGCGGCCATCCTCGCGCTCGGCCAGGACCACGGCGTCTCCGGCGGGACCCCGTTCGACGTCGTGGCCGCCGCGGCGGCCGGTCCGGATGCCGCCGGCGAGTTCTTCACCCACCTGGCCGACCGGATCGCGGTCGGCCTGGCGGCCGTGATCGCCGTGCTCGACCCCTCGCTCGTCGTGCTGGCCGGCCCGATCGCCCAGGCCGGCGGGCAGCCGCTGCTCGCCGCGGTCAAGGGCGCCCTGCTCCGCGCCGCCCCGCTGGAGAGCACGATCGCCGTCACCACGATCGACGACGACGCGGTGCTGCTCGGCGCCCTCGACGCCGGGCTCACCGCCGTCCGCGAGGCGTTGATCGCCTCGATCCGCGACAACCAAGCCTGATTCCCCTGCCGCACCACCCCTGAGAGGACCCCTCGCCGTGAACAAGCGGATACCCCATGCCCAAAAATCGATCATCGCCGCCGCTGCCGCGCTGCTGCTGACCGCCGCCTGCACCCCGGCGCCCAAGGACACCAAGATCGCCGAGAAGGGTACGGAGGTGTCCGGCACGGTCGAGCTGTGGCACTTCTTCACCGAGCGCGAGGCCGCCGCCATCGACACGGTCATCAAGGACTTCACCAGCACCCACCCGAACATCAAGGTGACGGTGAAGCCGGGTCAGGACGACTCGAAGATGACCCAGGCGATCGGCGCCGGCAACGGGCCGGACATCGGGCTCTCGTACTCCACCGACATCGTGGGCAAGTTCTGCTCGTCCGGTGCGTGGGTCGATCTGGCGCCGTACGTCAAACGGGACAATGTGGACCTGAGCCAGCTGAACGCGACCACGCGCTCGTACACCGAGTTCGACGGCAAGCGCTGCGCGATGCCGTTCCTCGCCGACGCGTACGGGATCTTCTACAACAAGGACCTGTTCGCCAAGGCCGGCATCGACGGGCCGCCCAAGACCCTCGACGAGCTCACCGAGGACGCCAAGAAGCTCACGGTCAAGAACAAGGACGGCTCGCTGAAGACGGTCGGCTTCCTGCCGCTCTTCGACTTCTACGAGAACGCCGCCGCGCACCTGGCCCCCGCCGTCGGCGCCAAGTGGCTCACCGCGGAGGGCAAGTCGGCGGTCGGCACCGACCCGGCCTGGAAGACGCTGATGACCTGGCAGAAGGGCCTGGTCGACTGGTACGGCTACGACAACCTGCAGAAGTTCCGGGCCGGCCTGGGCGACGAGTTCAGCGCGGACAACGCGTTCCAGAAGGGTCAGGTGGCGATCAACGTCGACGCCGAATACCGGCTGGCGTTCGTCAAGGACCAGGCGCCGAACCTGAAGTACGGCGTCGCGCCGATCCCGACCAGCGACCCGGGCCCGGTACGGCGGCGGCTACGTCACCGGCAACATCGTGGGCATCTCGAAGCACGCCAAGAACCCCGAGGCGGCCTGGGAGCTCATCAAATACCTGACCACCAACGACAAGACCATCGTCAAGCTGGCCAACGCGCTGAAGAACGTGCCGACCACGACCGGCGCGACCAACGACCCGGAGCTGCAGGTCGAGCCCGAGTTCAAGACCTTCATGGACATCTTCGCCAACCCGAACTCGCTCACCTCGCCGCCGGCCGCCTCCGGGCCCGCGTACCAGGAGACCTTCGGCACCTTCGCCACCAACTGGCAGTCCGGCAAGGTCAAGGATCTGGACGCCGGCCTGGCCGACGCCGACAAGCAGATCAACAGCGTGATGACCCTGGGCGGCTGACCATGCGGCTGCGCCGGAACCTGACCACGTGGTCGTTCCTCGCCCCCGCGCTGATCGGCATCGTGGTCTTCTTCGGCTACCCGCTGCTCAGCGCCGTGTACTTCTCGTTCACAAAGTTCGACCTGCTCACGGTGCCCGAGTGGGTCGGGCTGGCGAACTACCGGCGGATGGGCGAGGACCCGTTCCTGCTCCAGTCGGTCCGCAACACGCTGTGGATGGTCGTGGTCTTCGTACCGGTCCGGATCGTCAGCGCGATCGGCCTGTCCATGCTGCTCACCCAGCTCAAGCGGGGTGCCGGCTTCTTCCGGACGATCTTCTACCTGCCGGCGCTGGCCCCGCCGGTGGCCGCCACCATCGCGTTCGTCTACCTGCTCAAGCCCGGCACCGGCCCGGTCAACACGTTCCTGGCACGGATCGGCATCGAGGGCCCGCTCTGGTTCAACTCGCCCGAGTGGTCCAAGCCGTCGCTGGTCCTGCTCGGCCTCTGGGGCATCGGCGACCTGATGATCATCTTCCTGGCGGCGGTGCTGGGCGTCCCGGCCACCCTGTACGAGGCGGCCGCGCTCGACGGCGCGAACGCCTGGCACCGCTTCCGCTACGTCACCCTGCCCACCATCCAGCCGGTGATCCTGTTCGCCGCGGTCACCGGCGTCATCTACACGTTGCAGTACTTCGACCAGGCCGCGGTGGCCGGGTCGATCGCCAGCGGGCAGGCGGTGACCGGCGGCGGCATCTCCTCGTCGTTCGGCTTCCCCGAGGGCTCCACGTTCACCTATCCGCTCTGGCTCTACACGGTCGGATTCCGCTACAACGCGCTCGGCTACGCCAACGCGATGGCCGTCGCGCTGTTCG
Organism: Actinoplanes sp. ATCC 53533; assembly: GCF_003947245.1. Lineage (NCBI taxonomy): Bacteria > Bacillati > Actinomycetota > Actinomycetes > Micromonosporales > Micromonosporaceae > Actinoplanes > Actinoplanes sp. ATCC 53533. Next base: position 43,321 of record NZ_QHHV01000063.1, read on the forward strand.
CGGTCGCCCTGTCGGTGACGGTCATCCTGCTGCGCCGCTCCAAGGCCTTCTCCGGGGAGGAACAGTGACAACCCTCTTGGACCGGCCGGCGCCGGCCGCGCCGCCCACCGTCCGACAGGTACGCCGGCAGCACCGGCTCGCGTGGATCGCGCGGCACAGCATCGCGATCGTGCTGGCGATCATGTTTCTGACCCCGGTGGTCTACTTGTTCCTGATCTCGGTGATGACCAGCAACCAGGCGCTGACCAGCGACTACTGGCCCAACACCTGGCACTTCGAGAACTACGTCCGGGTCTTCGAGGTCACCCCGCTGCCCCGGTACCTGCTCAACACGGTCATCTACGCGGTGTCCGCCACCGTGCTGATGCTGCTGTCCAGCGTGCCCGCGGCGTACGCCCTGGCCAAGCTCAGGTTCCGCGGCCGCAACGCCATGTTCCTGACCGTGCTCTGCGTGATGATGCTGCCGCCGCAGGTGGTGACCGTGCCGCTCTACCTGATGTGGGCCCGGTACGGCCTGACCGGCTCGCTCGCGCCGCTGATCATCCCGATGCTCTTCGGCGACGCGTTCTGCATCTTCCTGCTGCGGCAGTTCCTGCTCACCATCCCGACCGATTACCTGGACGCGGCCCGGGTCGACGGCTGCGGCGAGTGGCGCACCCTGATCCGGGTCGTGCTGCCGATGGCGCGGCCGGGCATCGCGGCGGCCGGGCTGTTCCAGTTCTTCTACGCCTGGAACGACTACTACGGCCCGCTGCTCTACACCAGCGAGAACGAGAACTCGTGGACGCTCTCGCTGGGCCTCGCCTCGTTCCACGGTGTCCATCACGTCGACTGGAACCTGGTCACGGCCGCCACCGTGCTGGCCATGGCCCCGATCGTCGTCGTGTTCTTCTTCGCCCAGAAGGCATTCGTCCAGGGCGTCACACTCACAGGAGTCAAAGGGTGAAGATCGCTGTCGTCGGCGGTGGGTCGACGTACACGCCGGAACTGGTCGACGGGTTCGCCCGGCTCGGTGCCATGGTGTCGGAACTGGTGCTGATCGACCCGGCGCAAGAGCGGCTCGACGTGGTCGGCGCCTTCTCCGCCCGGATCTTCCGGCACTACGGCCACCCCGGAAAGGTCACCTGGACCACGGACCTGGACGCCGGCGTGACCGACGCCGACGTCGTGGTGATCCAGTTGCGGGTCGGCGGCCAGGCGGCCCGGATCAGCGACGAGACGTTCCCGCTGGACTGCGGCTGCGTGGGCCAGGAGACCACCGGGGCGGGCGGGCTGGGCAAGGCGCTGCGGACCGTGCCGGTGGTGCTGGACGTGGCCGCCCGGATCAGGGCACGGGCGAGGCCGGGCGCGTGGATCGTCGACTTCACCAACCCGGTCGGGATCGTCACCCGGGCGCTGCTCGACGAGGGCCACCGGGCGGTCGGGCTGTGCAACGTGGCCATCGGCTTCCAGCGCCGCTTCGCCCGGATGCTGGGCGTGGACCCGGCGGCGGTGGTCCTGGACCACGTCGGGCTCAACCACCTGACCTGGGAACGCGCCGCGTACGTCGACGGCGTCGACCGGCTCCCGGAACTGCTCGCCAAGCACCTCGGTGAACTCGCCGAGGAGGTGGACCTGCCCACGGAGGTGCTGTCGACGCTGGGCAACGTGCCGAGCTACTACCTGAGCTACTTCTACGCGCACGACCGGCACGTCCGGCAGGCGCGCGGCAGCCAGACCCGGGGGCAGCGGGTCGCGGAGATCGAGGCCACGCTGATGGCGATGTACCGCGATCCGGCGCTGGTGGAGAAGCCGGCGCTGCTGGGCGAGCGCGGCGGCGCCTACTACTCCGAGGCGGCGGTCGGCCTGATCGCGGCCCTGCACGGCCTGGATCCGGACGGCGTGCACTCGGTCAACATCCGCAACAACGGGACGCTGCCCCTGCTGCCGGATCAGGCGGTCGTCGAGGTCTCGGCCCGGGTCGGCAAGCTCGGCCCGGTGCCGCTGCCGGTCACCCCGCTGGCGCCCGACCTGGCCGGTCTGGTCGCGCATGTCTCGGGGTACGAGGAACTGGCCCTGGACGCGGCCGTGCGGGGTGGCCGCAACCGGGTCTACCGCGCGCTGCTCGCCCACCCCCTGATCGGCCAGCACGAGGACGCGGAGGCGCTGACCGGCAAGCTGCTCGCCGCGGGCGCGCAGCACCTGGCCTGGGCCCGATGAGAACGCTCTACCTGGCCGTGGACGGCGGCAACTCCAAGACGGACGTCGTCCTCGGCACCGCGCACGGCGAGGTCCTCGGCTTCGTCCGAGGACCGACCAGCTCGCCGCACAACATCGGCCTGACCGGCACCGTCGAGGTGCTGCGGGACCTGATCGCCGCGGCCCGCGCCGACGCCGGCCTGGCCGCGGCGACCCCGATCGACCTGGCCACGGTCTACCTGGCCGGCGCGGATCTCCCGATAGAGGTGCAACGCCTGCACGCGGCGATCAGCGCGCAGTCCTGGACCACGAGAACGATCGTGGACAACGACTGCTTCGCCCTGCTACGCGCGGGCACGTCGATGCCGGACGCGATCGCGGTCGTCTGCGGCGCGGGCAACAACTGCGTGGGCCGGGCGGCGGACGGCCGCACGGCGAGATTCGTCGCGCTGGGCCCGATCTCCGGCGACTGGGGCGGCGGCCACGACCTCGCCGAGCACACCCTGCGGATGGCGGCGCGCGGCGAGGACGGCCGAGGCGACGAGACAGGGCTGTCGGGGGCGGTGGCGGACCACTTCGGCTACTCGACCGTGCAGGAGGTCAGCATCGCCCTGCACCTGGGCGAACTGGACCTGATCCGGGTGCGCGAGCTGACGCCGCTGCTGTTCAACATCGCGGCGACCGGCGACGCGGTGGCCGGGCAGCTGATCCGCCGCCAGGTGACCGAGATCCTGGCCCAGCACCGGGTGGCGGCGACCCGCCTAGACCTGCTGCACGCCCCGCACGCACTGGTGCTGGGCGGCGGGGTGCTGCGCGCCCGGCACCCCGTGCTGCATCGCCAGGTGGTCGAGGGCGCGCTGACCCAGGCACCGCAGGCGAGGATCAGCGTCCTGGACACTCCGCCGGTGGTAGGCGCGGCACTGCTGGCCCTGGACGATCTCGGCACCGCCGGGCGGGCGGAGGCCGGCCTACGCGCGGCTCTCGCCGCGACCGAACCCGACAGCCAGTTCAAGGCCGCGGCCTAACCGCTACGACGGTGTCGGCTCCCGCGATCAGTGATGACACTCTCCACCGCCGTTTGCTCTGCTTCCCCCGAGGAAACACCCCTCAACCGACAGCTGATATCGACCAACCCACTGTTTCCGATAGGGAAGCAGAGCAAAGGAAGCAACCACCACAGTCACCCCCGCCGAGCCGCCGCGGCTGTTTCCAATAGGGAAGCAGAGCAAAGGAAGCAACCACCACAGTCACCCCGGCCGAGCCGCCGCGGCTGTTTCCAATAGGGAAGCAGAGCAAAGGAAGCAACCACCACAGTCATCCCGGCCGAGCCGCCGCGGCTGTTCTAACCCGCGCTACCCGATCGGCGTCGCCCGGCACGGGAGCTACGAGCGTTGGGTCAGGACGACGAGCTCCGCGAAGGCGGCCAGGACCATCGCGATGGCCAGCGGGACAACGCCGCCGACGGCCGCGAACGCCACCAGACCGAGCGGTGCGAGCGCCGTCGCGTAGACGGCGGCGACTAGGCGGCCGGCGCCCCGGAGCTCGCGCAGCGCCGCACCGACCGGGACAGGCAGTTGCCGGGTCAGCCACGCCATGATCGCGACCACGATCACCACGCCGATGACCCCGCCCCAGGCCCGGGCCACCCCGGTGCTGGCGATCGTCATCACCGCGGCGAGCACGGCGGCGACGAGCACGCCGTTGCTGCCGTACAGCACCGCCTGGCGGAACGTGTCGGCGACCGCGGCCGAGCGGTCCAGCACCGGCCCGCGCGGCCGGGTGATCGCGGGCGGGGGCGTGGCGGGCGGCTCCGGGGTGGCGAGGTCGGCGGGGACGGCCGGGTCCGGGACCGGCATCGCGGCGTCGGCCAGGCCTTCGAGGGCCAGCGCCCACCGGTGGCGCTCCAGGCGGACCACGCCGACGTCGCGCTGCGCGTCACCGATCGCGGCATCGAGATCAAGAGCTTCCCCGTACGCCCGCTGCGCCAGGTCGAAAAGCCGCAGCCGGGCCGCCACCACAGCCAGCACGAGGTGTGCCTCCGCGTCGGCGGGCGTGAGCCGTACCCCGTTCCACGCGGCATTGAGGGCGTCCTGGCCGTTGCGCGCCTCACTCAGCAGGGCCGCCCCGGTGCGCTGCGCGTACGGGTCGGCCGGCCAGGCCGCCAGGATCGATGCCGCGATCTGGGCCGCCTCACCGAACCGGCGCTCGTCGGACAGCGCCATCGCCCGCACGACCAGCGGCCCGACCGTGCCGGGCGCGGCGGCGACAGCCCGCTCGGCGGCGGCCAGCGCGTCGGCCGGCTGCGCCGCGGCGACGTGCACCCGGGCCAGCGTGCTCAGCAGCGCGGCATCGTCGGGGGCGGTGGCGAGACCGAGGGCGATCTCGCCGACCGCCTCGTCATAACGGCCGAGATCGGCCATCAGGAGTGCCCGCTGCCGGTACTCCTCAGGGGTCGTCTCCGGCTCGGACTGGGACGTGGGCTCGCTCGACACCCATCGAGCGTAAGTCGTCTACTGCGAGATCACCTTGCCCGGGGTGAGCCGGCATACGACTCGGACGGCCTCCGGCGGGTCGAAGGTGTACGGCTGATCGTTGTATTTGAGGCTCAACTCGTTGATCAATTCCTTGCCACCGGACTCCACCAGCGTCACGGAACCCTCGACGGTGAAGTACGAGTACGGCTGCGCCGGGTCGTACGCGCAGATCGACACCCGCGGGTCCCGTTCCATGTTCCGGGTCTTCTTGCGACCCCGGACGGTGGAGAAGAGCACGTCGTCGCCGTCCCGCTTGACCCACACCACGGTCGACTGCGGGGCGCTGTCGGGGTTGATGGTCGTGACGACGGCAAAGGTGTTGCCGTCGAGCAGTCGGCGAACCTTCTCGGGCAGGGCTGTGGTCATGGATCTGATCATGCCGTACGGGCGGTGACCTCGTAGATCAGAGCGGTGGCTACGGCCGCGAGTCCCTCACCGCGCCCGGTCAGCCCGAGCCCGTCGGTGGTGGTGCCGGCGACGGTGACCGGCGCGCCGACCGCGGCGGAGAGCACCTGCTGGGCCTCCTCGCGGCGCTTGCCGATCTTGGGACGGCTCCCGATGACCTGGATCGCGACGTTGCCGACCGCGAAACCGTGCGCGGCGAGCCGACGGACGGTCTCAGCGAGCAACGTCACACCGGCGGCGCCGGCCCACTCGGGCTCGGTGGTGCCGAAGTTGCTGCCGAGATCACCCAGCCCGGCGGCGCTGAGCAGGGCGTCACAGGCGGCATGCGCGGCGACGTCGGCGTCGGAATGCCCGGCCAGCCCGGACTCGCCGGGCCACATGAGGCCGGCGACCCAGCACACCCGCGCCGGATCGAACGCGTGCACATCGGTGCCGATCCCGACACGCTGGCTCAACGGGCTCACAGAACTCACGGCGTCAGGTTACGTGGAGCAGCGCCTCGGCGATCACCAGGTCCAGTGGACGGGTGATCTTCATAGCCAACTCGGAGCCGGGCACGCAGGTCACCGGGATGCCGGCCTTCTCCACCATCCCGGCGTCGTCGGTGTGCGCGCCGAACCCGTCGGCATGCGCGGCGGTCAGCACCTCCCGCCGGAACCCCTGCGGCGTCTGCACGCTCCGCAACACGGACCGGTCAACAGTCCCCACCACGACCTCAACCGGCCCATCCGCCCCGGCCGGAGCGGATCCGGGGCCGACGGCGTCGGGCTCCAGTGCGGGCCCGACCTCCTTGATGGTGTCCACGACCGGGAGGACCGGGATCACGGCCGGCCGGCCGGCGCGCACGGCCGCCGCGACCGACTCGGTCAGCTCCGGCGGGGCGAGCGCGCGGGCGGCGTCGTGCACGAGCACGATGCGGACGTCCGGAGGCACCACCGCGAGCGCCGCGGCGACGGAGTGTTGTCGTTCGGCGCCGCCCGGGACGACGGTGACCGGGGCGATCGGGGCGAGCAGGGCGCGGACCGCGTCGACTTCCGCGGCGGGAGCGGCCACCACGATCATCCGCACGGACGGAGCCGCCGCGATGCGCCGGACGGCGTGCGCGAGGAGGGGCTCGCCGGCGAGCAGGCGCAGGGCCTTCGGGCCGCCGGGGCCCAGGCGGAGGCCGGCGCCGGCCGCCGGAACGAGGACCGCGACGTCACCGCGCGGGTTGAGCTGCGCGGTCACGTCGCGGTCCTGTTCGACTGGTGTCACTGTGGGGGGTGGGGCAAAGTGGTGGAAAAGTCAGGCCTCGGTGAGAACCTTGTCGAGGAGGACTTCCGCCTCGTCCTTGGTGCTCTTCTCGGCGAGGGCGACCTCACCAACGAGGATGTCGCGGGCCTTGGCGAGCATCCGCTTTTCCCCAGCCGAGAGACCACGCTCGCGCTCGCGACGCCAAAGGTCGCGAACGACCTCGGCTACCTTCAGCGGATTGCCGGAGGCGAGCTTCTCGAGGTTGGCCTTGTAACGCCGCGACCAGTTGGTCGGCTCCTCGGTGTGCGGTGCGCGGAGGACGTCGAAGACCTTGCCCAGGCCTTCCTCGCCAACCACTTCGCGCACGCCGACGATCTCGGCATTCTCAGCGGGCACCCGGACAGTAAGGTCGCCCTGGGCGACTCGCAGAACGAGATATTGCTTCGGCTCGCCCTTGATGACCCTAGTCTCGATTGCCTCGATGAGTGCGGCCCCGTGGTGGGGGTAAACAACGGTCTCGCCGACACTGAAAACCATAGGTTCGAAACCCCTTTCGCTGTGTCTAGGGTAACACGCTCACGCAGCGATGTCCCACCCTGGCCGTGACTGTTAGTGCAGCTCAGAGGCCCTGTGAGCCGTCTTTCTACCGCTTGACATGCGGGCGAAGAGCTGCCTCAGTAACGCAGGGTGATTGCGTCGTGACCACTCGACTCAGCGAGTCGGATATTCCGGACCTGAAGCCTTTGCGAGGTCAAGCTTATCGCTAGCGACCGGAACCGCCCACCACTGGCGGTCGAACCCATGCGTGGGGGAGGCTGGACTCAGGTCCTCGGCCACGCGAGACTCGTCTGCAGTGGGGAGGGTGAATCGTGGGCAGTCTGAGTGACAACGGTGGCAACTGGCCGCCCGATGGCGGCTCCCCTGACGGCCTGCCGGGTCTGCCCGACGAGTGGGGCGTCATCGTCATCCCCGACGATCTCTCCGAGTTGTCCGACGAGGTCAGCGCCGTCCGGGCCGAGCTGGACAGATCAAAGCACCACACCCGCTGGCAGCGCTTCGCCGAGCGCCCCGGCATGCGCACGCTGCGCCGGGTCGGCGCCGCCAGCCTGCGCGCCCCGGTCCTGATCATCTCGATGGCCGTCCTGGTCACCGTGGCCAGCCTCTTCGCCTCGGCCTGGCCCGGGCCGGCCCGGTCGCCCGCCACCCAGCGCACGGCCACCACCACCGACGCCCGCAGTCTCACCCTGCCCGCGCTGGAGCTGATCGGCAGCGACGGCAAGACCGTCCCGCTGCGGGCCCAACTGCCGGCGGTCGTGCTGCTCATCGACGGCTGCGACTGCGCCGGCCTGATCGCCGACACGGTCGCCGCGGCGCCGGCCGGCATCACCGTCGTCACGGTCGTCGCCGGTGCCGCCGCCGGGCAGACCGGTGGCGCTCCGCCCACCAACGCCGCCTCACCGACCCAGGGCCAGCCCGTGCGCGCGCTGCGCGACCCCACCGGCGAGCTCCGCGCCGGGCTCCACCTCGGCGCCCCCGACGGCACCGCGGCAGCCCTGCTGGTCGACCGAAATGGCGGGATCGTCCGCAAGCTCGACCGGACCGCCATGATCGACGAGTTCCGGCCCGATCTGGCCCGGCTCTGACACTGCGTGACAGCGGCCCGGCCGGCCGCCGCGTAGGTAACAGTCAGGCAGGTAACAGTCAGTGGATGACAGTCAATAGGTGCGGGTCCGCGTGGCTCGCCACCGGAAGACGGCCGTCCCCCGGGTCTCAGCCGAAACGGCGAGGAAGAGGCCGTCCGCCAGGCCTACGGTCAGCTCCACCGGCTTCGGTTCCCGCGCCGCGCACGGCACCGCCCGCCCGGAGTCCTCGCCCGTCGCGCTGAGCCGCACCCGCACCTGACCGGCGCCCACGCACAGCATCGTGAGGGCGTACGAGCCGCCGGCCACCACGGTGCTGCGCTCGGTGCGTACGCCCTCGGCCAGGACCATCGTCTCCGCCTGCGCCTGCCGCGGCACGTCGGGCAGCAGGCGCTCGACGGCGGCCCGGCCGGCCACGACCTCGGGGTCCTCGCCGACCTCCGGGGCGGCCCGCACAAACCAGACACCACCGGCGAGCAGCAGAACCAGGGCGAACGCGTAGAGCGTCACGCCCGCCGCCCGGTCCTCTCGCACGGGACCCACCTTAGGGCGTGTCGAGCAGCAGGCCATAGAGCGTGAGGCCGGGCCCGAAGGCCAGCATCACCACCCGGCCCGGCGGCCGCGGCGCGCACCGCAGCGCGTCCAGGACCAGCAATACCGTGGGGGACGAGCAATTCCCGTACGTCGCCAGCACCTCCCTGGAGGCGGCCATGGCCTCGGCCGGGAGCCCGAGTTGCTCCTGCACCACGTCGAGGATCTTCGGGCCGCCCGGATGCACCGCCCAGCCGTCCACGTCGGCGATCGTCAGGCCGTTGCGCGCCAGCAGGTCGTCGACCATGCGCCGGACGTGCACCGCCAGCACGTCCGGCACCTGCGGTGACAGCCCCATCCGGAAGCCCAGATCGGTGACGTCCCAGGTCATGTGGCCGGCCGTGGTGGTGTCCGTGAGCGCGGCGACGTCGCTGAGGACGTACCCCCCGGTCTTGCTCTCGGGGGTGAGCACGACGGCGGCCGCGGCGTCCGAGAAGAGCGCGTGCGAGACGATCTGCTGGATGTCCGCCCGCGGATCCGCGGGCTGGAGGTGCAGGCTGGTGAGCTCGGCGCAGAGCAGCAGCGCCGGGCGCCCGCGGGCGGCGACGAAGTCGGCCGCCGCGCCCAGGCTCGGCAGCGCGGCGTAGCAGCCCATGTGTCCGACGAAGAGCCGCTGCAGCGACGTCGCCATGCCCATGTCCCGGGCCAGCAGGATGTCCAGGCCCGGCGTCGCGTAGCCGGTGCAGGAGCAGACCACCAGCAGGCCCAGCTCGTCGGCGGCGACGCCGGCATCGGTGAGCGCCCGGCCGACCGCCTCCTTGGCCAGCGGCATGGCCTCCACCTGGTAGCGGCGCATCCGGCGCTCGGTGGACCAGCCGGAGACGTCCTCCAGCAGCGGGCTGACCGCCGCCTGCCGGGTGCGTACCCCCGAGTTTGCGAAGATCCGCCGCGCCAGCCCGCGCCGGCCGCCCGCGTAGTGCCCGGCGAAGTAGCCCTCCCACAACTCGTCCTGCGCTGCTGCCGGCGGCAGCGCGATGCCCACGCCGCCGATCACCGCCTGACCGTTCCTCTTCACTTGTGCCTCCCCAGGCCGAACCCCGCCGACTGGTGCTTACCCGCAAGAGCGATCACCATCGCGGGACGGAGCCTTTGCGAGTCCGGATCACCGCCGAGCGCCTCGGCGCCCAGCCGCCTGTTTGCGGCCCATGCCCTGGTAGACCACCGCCGTGGAGCGGGTCGGGATCATCCGGCCCAGCGGACCGGAGCCCGCGCCGGCCGGCAGGAACAGCCAGCGGATCAGGCCCGCCAGGCTCGGGCGCAGGCCGCGGACCCGGAGCCGGACGCCGTGCTTCGCGCACTCCGTGGTCAGCTCGCCGGGGTCGACGAACAGGTCCGGGTCGTGAATGCCCACCGGGGCCGCGCCGAACCGCTCGGCGAGGGTCACCGTGACGAACCGGCCCAGCCGGGTGTCGTTGACCGTGTCCAGCACCAGCAGCCCGCCCGGCCGCAGCACCCGGCACAGTTCGGCCACTGTGGCCGGCAGGTCGGTGACGTGCTCGAGGATCTCGCCCGCCACCACCACGTCGGCCGCGCCGTCCGCCAGCGGCAGCGCGGTCACGTCGCCGGTGACCGGGGTCACTCCCCGGGCCGCGGACTGCTCCAGCCCCGCGCGGCGCAGGTCGACGCCGACGTGCCGGTAGCCGAGCCGCTCGACGTGCGGGGCCAGCAGGCCGCCGCCGCAGCCGGCGTCGACCAGGATCGCCGCCGGGCGCTCCGCGGGCGGCACCAGGGCACCGCGGGCACGCGCCAGCCAGTGCAGGAGCTCGAAGCCGCCGCCGGGCCGCCACCACTCACCCGCGAGGTCGTCGTACTGACGCGGATCGTTACGGGGCAGCAGTGCCATGTGACCGAGCGTGGCACGCGCGAGTCACAACCACCACACTGCTTTCATGTTCGGACCTGTCGCTCTCCTCAAGGCCTCCCACCCCGAACCGGGTGGCGCGGTCACCCTGGCCATGACGCTGCTCGCCGTCGGGGTGGGGCATCGCGGCTGGAGCGTGCTCGGCGTCGCCGCCGGAATCGGGGCCACCCAGCTCTCGGTGGGCTGGGTGAACGACTGGCTGGACGCCGACCGGGACCGCATCGCCGGGCGCGCCGACAAGCCGGTGGCCTCGGGGCTGGTCTCCCGCCGCGCCGTGGGGATCGCGGGCCTGCTCGCCTCGCTGGCGGTGCCGCTGCTCGGGCTGCCCTTCGGCGCGGCCGCGGCGGTCTGCCTCACGCTGGTCGGGATCTTCGCGCTGCTCTACGACTGGCCCTTGAAGTCCACCCCACTGTCGGTGCTGCCCTATCTGGTGGCGTTCGGGCTGATGCCGGCGTTCGTGGTGCTCGCCCTGCCCGGCCAGCCCTGGCCGCCGGCCTGGCTGGTCGCCGCCGGCGCCCTGCTCGGCGGCGGGGCGCACTTCGCCAACGTGCTGCCGGACCTCGCCGACGACGCCGCCACCGGCGTGGTCGGCCTCCCGCACCGGCTCGGCGCGACCTGGTCGCAGATCGCCGCGGCCGGCCTGCTGCTCATCGCGACCCTCACCCTGGTCTTCGGGCCGGCGGGGCCGCCGTCGTGGCCGGGCATCGCGGCCGCCGCGGCCGCCGCGGTGGTCCTGCCGCTGGGCTGGTACGCAGGTCAGCGGGCCCAGCGGCGCGGCACCCGACAGGTGGCGATGTTCCGGTCGGTCATCGTGGTGGCGCTGCTGGACGTCGTGCTGCTGGTGTTCAGCGGGCGGGTGGTGTGAATGGACGGGTCGCCGTACGCGCCGGATCTACGCCCTCTAGGCTGATCGGCGGAGCATTCTCGAGTTTCTTGGAGGACTGTGATGCGCTCGCTGGTAACCCGCCGCGCCGCCCTGGCCACGGGTGTCGCCACGCTGGCCGCGATCGCGCTCGCCGGCTGCAGCGCCGGTCAGGTCGCCGAGACGTCGCTCAAGAAGCCGTCGGTCTACGGCGTGAACGCGGAAAGCTCCGACCAGTCGGTCGCCATCCGCAACCTCGCGGTCGCCTACAAGGGCACCACCGGCTACCCGGCGGGCGCCGACGCGACGCTGCAGGTGGGTCTCTACAACCAGACCCGGCAGACCGTCACCGTCCTGATCAGCAGCAAGCCGGCCGCCGGCACGGACGGCAAGGACACCGTGGTCTCCGCGCAGTCCGTCGGCCTGGTCGGCGGCGCCTCGGCGACCCCGTCCGCGGCCGCGACGGCCAGCCCGGAGCCCAGCACGGACCCGAGCGCCGGCCCGAGCTCCAGTGTGACCCCGTCGGCCGAGCCCAGCGCGTCGGCTCCGGCGGCCCGGCCGGCCCGGATCGAGATCGCCCCGCTCGGCGCGGCCACGTTCCTGCCGGAGGACGCCCAGCAGCTGCAGGCCCTGGGCCTCAGCGGCAAGCTGGTCCCGGGTCAGTCGATCAACCTGGTGTTCGAGTTCAGCAGCGGCGCGGCCCCGCTGGTTCTGCAGGCCCCGGTGGCCATCCCGCTGGTCCCGGCGTCGCGCGCCCCGGGCGTTCCGCACGAAGACACCGAAGAGTAAGTCCCCGGTTTGTCATACCACCGGGCTAGCGTGACCATGTGACGACTTCTCGCACTCCGTCCCGTGCCCGCTCTGAGCCGAGACCTGCCTATCAGTGCGACGCCTGCGGTCACCAGCCGCCCAAGTGGCTGGGCCGCTGCCCGGAGTGCAGCGAGTGGGGCTCGATCATCGAGTCCACGTTGACCGGTCCGGTGGTCGCCGGCCGGGTGGTCAGTTCCCGCCTGCCGTCCGAGCCGGCCCGTCCGATCAAGACGATCAGCGCCGCCCCGGCCAAGGCCGTGCCCAGCGGGGTCAGCGAGCTCGACCGGGTGCTCGGCGGCGGCCTGGTGCCCGGCGCGGTGGTGCTGCTGGCCGGCGAGCCCGGCGTCGGCAAGTCGACCCTGCTGCTCGACGTGGCCCAGCAGTGGGCGGCCGGCACAAACACCCCCTCCCTGGTGGTCAGCGGCGAGGAGTCGGTCAGCCAGGTGCGCCTGCGCGCCGAGCGGCTCGGCGCCCTGCACGACAACCTCTATCTCGCCTCCGAGAGCGACCTCGGCGCGGTTCTCGGCCACCTCGACGCGGTCAAGCCCGGCCTGCTGATCATCGACTCGGTGCAGACCATCTCCGCCCCGGGCACCGAGGGGGTGCCCGGCGGTGTCACCCAGGTCCGCGCCGTCACCGCGGCGCTGGTCAGCATCGCCAAGGAGCGCGGCGTCGCCACCGTGCTGGTCGGGCACGTCACCAAGGACGGCTCGGTCGCCGGCCCGCGCGTGCTTGAGCACCTCGTCGACGTGGTGCTGCACTTCGAGGGCGACAAGCACTCGTCGTTGCGCCTGGTCCGCGGCGTGAAGAACCGCTACGGCCCGGCCGACGAGGTGGGCTGTTTCGAGATGCACGAAACCGGCATCGTCAGCCTCGCCGACCCGTCCGGGCTGTTCCTCACCCGCTACAACGAGCCGGTGCCGGGCACCTGCGTCACCGTGGCGATGGAGGGCCGCCGGGCGATGGTGACCGAGGTGCAGGCCCTGATCGGCGCCCAAGTGCAGGGTTCACCCCGGCGCACGGTGTCCGGCCTCGACAGCGCCCGGCTGGCCATGGTGCTGGCGGTGCTGCAGCGCCGGATGGAAAAGATCAAGCTGCACGACCGGGAGGTCTTCGCGGCCACGGTCGGCGGCATCCGCGTCACCGAGCCGTCGGCCGACCTGGCGATGGCCCTGGCGGTGGCCTCGGGCGCGCTCAATCTGGCGATGGCCCCGCACCTGGTGGCGATCGGCGAGGTCGGGCTGACCGGGGAGGTGCGCCGGGTCGGCGCGATCGGGCGCCGGCTGGCCGAGGCGGCCCGGCTCGGCTTCCGCTTCGCCCTGGTTCCGCCCGGTTACGGCACCGGTGACGGCGACAGCCCGCCCAAGGACATGCGCGTCGTCGAGGTCGGCGACCTGCAGACCGCCGTGCAGTGGGCGGCCCGGGCGTCGGCCGAATGACCCCCATGACGCACTCACCGGCGGTGACCGTCGATGACGCTCTGGAGCATCGTCGGAACCGCGACTCGTTGACCTGGATAAGAGTCCGTAGAATGTACAGGTGCCGCTCGACCGCGATGCCTCATCAAACCGCCATACCAATGGCGCTGCTGCCGGCGTCAACGGTTCGGCAGCCCGTCCGATGACCCCCACGACGCCCGGCCTGACCGGTGGTGGAGTCAGCGGTGACCCGCTGCGCGCCAACCTCGCCCTGATGGCCCCCGGCACCGCGCTGCGCGACGGCCTCGAGCGGATCCTGCGCGGCCGCACCGGCGCGCTCATCGTGCTCGGCTACGACGCGATGGTCGAGCAGATCTGCACCGGCGGCTTCCCGCTCGACGTGGAGTTCTCCGCGACCCGCCTGCGCGAGCTGTGCAAGATGGACGGCGCTGTCGTGCTCTCCAGCGACGGCACCCGCATAGTCCGCGCCGCCGTGCACCTGATGCCCGACCCGGGCATCCACTCCGAGGAGTCGGGCACCCGGCACCGCACCGCGGAGCGGGTGGCCAAGCAGTCCGGCTTCCCGGTGATCTCGGTCAGCCAGTCGATGCACATCATCGGCCTCTACGTGAACGGCCAGCGGCACGTCCTGGACGACTCCGCGGCCATCCTCTCCCGTGCCAACCAGGCCCTGGCCACCCTGGAGCGCTACAAGCTGCGCCTGGACGAGGTCTCCGGCACGCTGTCCGCACTGGAGATCGAAGACCTGGTCACCGTCCGCGACGCGGTGGCGGTGGTGCAGCGCCTGGAGATGGTGCGCCGCATCGCCGACGAGATCTCCGGCTACGTGGTCGAGCTGGGCACGGACGGCCGGCTGCTCGCCCTGCAGCTCGACGAGCTGATGGCCGGCGTCGACTCCGACCGCACCCTGGTCATCCGCGACTACCTGCCGACCGGGCGCAAGGCCCGCACGCTGGACGAGGCGCTGGTCGAGCTCGATCTGCTCACCGCCACCGAGATGATCGACCTGGTCGCGGTGGCCAAGGCGATCGGCTACCCGGGCGCTTCCGACGCGCTGGACGCGGCCGTGAGCCCGCGGGGCTTCCGGCTGCTGGCCAAGGTGCCCCGGCTGCCGGCGCAGATCGTCGAGCGGCTGGTCGACCACTTCGGCAGCCTGCAGCGGCTGCTGGGCGCGACGGTGGAGGACCTGCAAGCGGTCGAGGGGGTGGGCGACGCGCGCGCCCGCGGGGTTCGCGAGGGACTCTCCCGGCTCGCCGAGGCCTCGATCCTCGAACGCTACGTCTAACCCGGGGTTCGTAAGGGGGTCGACGGCGGGCTAGGGCTGTCCGGCGGAAGCCGGGCTTCCCGTGGGCCGTCATGATCGGCGCGACGCCCCCTGGGTATCGTCGGCGGACATGAGCGCTCTCCCCTCGCCCGACGACCTGACATCGCTGATCCTCCGCACGGACTTCGGCGACGACGCCGCCTGGGAGGCGCTGCTCGCGGAGATGCGCGGCGAGGCCGCCCACCGCAGCGCGACCTACGTCAGCGACCCCGCCTACGCGGGGGTGACGATCCAGGCCCTGGTCGACGCGGACGCCGCCGCGAGCGAGGACGACAAGCTGACGTACGTCTTCCTCGCCGACGCGACCACGCTGGGCGACGAGGAGCACGCGCTGCTGGCCGTCGACCTCGAAGGCGAGCCCGGCCGGACATTCCGGGTGCCGCCCCGCTGGTTCACCGACGTCTCCGCCAACCTGACCATCGCGAACATGGACTTCGCCGACTTCGCGGACGCCACCGACGAGACCGGCACATTCCGCGGCTTCGACGACTAGACCGCCGCCGGGACGTGCTGGTCGGCGGGCGACGAAGCCGGCTGCTAAGCGGTGATGGTGAGGGCCACCGGGGCGCTGATCTTGGCGCCCAGCCGGTAGCGCATCTCGTACTGACCGACGGGCGGGGCGGGGCCCGCCGCCTGGCCCGTCGTGCACTTCGTCGCCTGCTTGCCGTTCCAGCTCACGTCGAACGCGCGCACGCCGTTCGGCGGGAACGAGTAGACGTCGGAGCCCTTGGCCGCGCTGCACGTGTCCGAGGACCAGACCCGGCCGGCTCCCTGCTCGATGTAGAGCTCCTGCACGTCCGCCCCCACGTCGCGGGTGCAGGTTCGGGCCGAGATGTTCTTGATCTTGAGCTCGACCGCCACCGAGGCACCGCGGCGGATCGTCGTGGTCGCCGGCACCGCCGTCACGGACATCTCCGCGTCCGTGCACGTGCCAGCGGACGGGGCCGTGACGTTCGTGTCGTTGGTGCCGCCCTGCGCGTCGTCGTCGCCGTCGTCCCCGGAGCCGTCATCGGTGCCGGCCGACGGGTTGGCGCCCGCACCGCTGGCCGTGAGGTCGCCCGGGTCCGGCAGGGACGGGTTGCCCGCGCCCGGGCCGGGGTCGGTGAAGCTGGGCTCGTCCTCGGGCGTGGCCGACACCGACGGTGAGATCGGCGCCCCCGAGGAAGCGCCCGTGCCGCGATCGCTGTTCTTGTCGTCCCCGCCGGAGCAGGACACGAACAGCACGATGACGCCGAGCAGCAGCGCACCGAGCACCACAGCGCGACGCCGCCAGTACACGGCGGCAGGAAGGGGACCGACCGTCGAACGCATGATGGGTGCACGGTATCCCCGCCGAGCGGGTGCGGCCGCCGCGACGCGCCGACAACGCGACACCGACTCGCGCGTTGATCGTTAGAGATAGACCTTGCGCTGGTAGACGGCGTGCGCGCCGGCCACCCGATCGAGGAAGAGTTTTCCCGCGCAGTGGTCGATCTCGTGCTGCAGCGCCCGCGCCTCGAAGGCGTCGGTGGTCAGCCGCACCGGCTCCCCCGTGCCGGGTAGCACGGCCTCGACCACGACGCGGCTGGCGCGTTTCACGTCGCCGGTCAGGTCCGGAACGGACATGCAGCCCTCGCGGCCCGGCCGCCAGCGGCTGGCCTCGACCACCCGGGCATTGCACAGCACGAACGTGCCGTGCGCGGTCACCGTCTTCGGGTGTTCGGTCACGTCCACGACGAACACCTGCGCGCCCACCCCGACCTGCGGCGCGGCCAGGCCGACGCAGCCCGGCGACACCCGCATGGTGGCGACCAGGTCGGCGGCGAGCTGCACGATCGCCGGATCGGCCGGATCGACCTCGGCACCCTCGCTGCTCAGCACGCCGGCCGGGGCGGTGACCACGGACAGCACCCTGCCGTCGACGCCGAGCGCGTCGGGCTTCCAGCCCGCCAGGGCGTCGCTCACAGGACGTCCGACTCGGCCCGGCGCAGGGTGACGTCGACGCCCAGTTCCTGCGCGGCCACGGCCAGTTGCGCGGCCAGGTCGTCGGCGCCGCCCGGCGGCACGTCCACCTCGGCGATCAGCACGTAGAGCGGGCCGGTCAGCCGGGTGGTGAGGTCGGTGATGTTGCCGCCGGCGGCGGCGACCACCCGCGTGACGGCGGCGACGATCCCGAGCCGGTCGGCGCCGTGCACGCTGACCAAGTGCGGCTCCCCCGCCGCGTCGGTGTCCTCCTCGGGCGCCACCTCCCGGACGGTCGTCAGCACCCCGTCGAGCGGCGCCAGCGCCCGCTCGACCTCCTCGGTCGTGGGGCCGGTGCAGATCAGGGTCATCGCGAAGTGGCCGCGCAGCCGGGTCATGGTGGAGTCGGAGAGGTTGGCCCCGACCCCGGCGAGCGCCTCCGAGACGTCGGCGACGATGCCGGTCCGGTCGGGACCGATGACGGTGATGGCAAGCTCGTTCACTCCGGCATCGTAGGCGGTGGTCTCGCGCGGGCCGTCAGGATCCGTGCGACACCCCCTAAGCTGGTCCGGTTATGACGCTCGCCGACTCAGTCATCAAGTGGTACGACGCCAACGCCCGCGACCTGCCCTGGCGGGTCCCCGGCAGCACCGCCTGGGCGGTGCTGGTCAGCGAGGTGATGCTGCAACAGACGCCCGTGGTCCGGGTGACACCGGCCTGGCACGCGTGGATGGCACGCTGGCCGGATCCGGCGGCGCTGGCCGAGGATCCCCCGTCCGAGGCCATCCGGATGTGGGGCCGGCTGGGCTATCCGCGCCGGGCGATGCGGCTGCACGCGTGCGCGGTCGCCATCGTGGAACGGCACGGCGGGCGGGTGCCCGACGACCTGGAGCAGTTGCTCGCGCTGCCGGGCGTGGGGACCTACACGGCCCGGGCGGTGGCGACCTTCGCCTACGGGCAAC
The DNA here is from genome assembly GCF_003947245.1 of Actinoplanes sp. ATCC 53533. NCBI lineage: Bacteria > Bacillati > Actinomycetota > Actinomycetes > Micromonosporales > Micromonosporaceae > Actinoplanes > Actinoplanes sp. ATCC 53533. Next base: position 61,101 of record NZ_QHHV01000063.1, read on the forward strand.
GTCACCCGGTCGTGGACACGAACGTCCGCCGGGTGGTGTCCCGAGCGGTGGCCGGTGACCCGGATGCCGGGCCGACCACGACGACGGCGGACCTGGCGGCGATGGCGGAGTTGCTCCCCGAGGAGGCGGCGCGGGCGGCCCGGGCGAGCATCGCGTTCATGGAGCTGGGGGCGCTGGTCTGCACGGCCCGCTCGCCGCGCTGCCCGGAGTGCCCGTTCGAGGCGGTGTGCGCGTGGCGGCAGAGCGGGGCGCCCGCGCCGGCCGGTCCGACCCGGCGGCCGCAGAAGTATGCGGGCACCGACCGGCAGGTCCGCGGCCTGCTGCTGGAGGTGCTCCGGCACGCCACCGGCCCGGTGCCCCGGCAGCGGCTCGACGCGGTCTGGACCGACGAGGTGCAGCGGGCGCGGGCGCTGTCCGGCCTGGTCACGGACGGCCTGGTGGAGCCGCTGGATTCGGACGCGGACCGCTTCGTGCTGGCCGGCGACCACCCGCCCCGCTTCCCGCCGCTGGGGTAGGACCCGGAACGCGGTGCCCGAGCAACGCGGAACGGCCCGGCGCCGCCCCATTTCGGGGAAGTGCCGGGCCGTTTCGGAGTCGTGCTGCCTTACTCCTCCGTGGCGGCCGCGCCGAGGTCGGCGGGCACCGCGTCGGGGACCACGGCGCCACGGTCGGCGCCGGTGAAGGTCAGCTTCGACTTCTCGATGTTCTCCGGGTCGCCCTCGCAGTCCACCACCACGATCTGGCCGGGGCGCAGCTCGTTGAAGAGGATCTGCTCGGACAGGGTGTCCTCCAGCTCGCGCTGGATCGTCCGGCGCAGCGGCCGGGCGCCCAGGACCGGGTCGAAGCCCTTCTTCGCCAGGAACTTCTTCGCGTTGTCGGTCAGCTCGAGGCCCATGTCCTTGTTCTTGAGCTGGGTCTCGATCCGCGCGGTGAAGATGTCGACGATGTGCAGGATCTCGTCCTGGCGGAGCTGGTGGAAGACGATCGTGTCGTCGATGCGGTTGAGGAACTCCGGGCGGAAGTGCTGCTTCAGCTCGTCGTTGACCTTGACCTTCATCCGGTCGTAGTTGCTCTCGACGTCCTCGGACGCCTGGAAGCCCAGCGACACCGCCTTGGCCACGTCGCGCGTGCCCAGGTTGGTGGTCAGGATGATCACCGTGTTCTTGAAGTCCACGATGCGGCCCTGACCGTCGGTGAGGCGGCCGTCCTCCAGGATCTGCAGGAGCGTGTTGAACACGTCCGGGTGGGCTTTCTCGATCTCGTCGAAGAGGACCACGGAGAACGGCTTGCGGCGGACCTTTTCGGTCAGCTGGCCGCCCTCGTCGTAGCCCACGTAGCCGGGAGGGGCACCGACGAGCCGGGACACGGTGTATCGGTCGTGGAACTCGGACATGTCGAGCTGGATCAGCGCGTCCTCGGAGCCGAAGAGGAACTCGGCGAGCGCCTTGGAGAGCTCGGTCTTACCGACACCGGACGGGCCGGCGAAGATGAACGAGCCCGAGGGGCGCTTCGGGTCCTTCAGGCCGGCGCGGGTGCGCCGGATCGCCTTCGAGACCGCCTTGACCGCGTCCTCCTGGCCGATGACCCGCTTGTGGAGCTCATCCTCCATCCGCAGCAGCCGGGAGGTCTCCTCCTCGGTCAGCTTGTAGACCGGGATGCCGGTCCAGTTGCCGAGGACCTCGGCGATCTGCTCGTCGTCGACCTCGGAGACGACGTCGAGGTCGCCCGCCTTCCACTCCTTCTCCCGCTGCGCCTTCTGGCCCAGCAGTTGCTTCTCCTTGTCGCGCAGCTGCGCGGCCCGCTCGAAGTCCTGCGCGTCGATCGCGGACTCCTTGTCGCGACGGACCTGGGCGATGCGCTCGTCGAAGTCGCGGAGGTCCGGCGGCGCGGTCATCCGGCGGATGCGCATCCGGGCGCCGGCCTCGTCGATCAGGTCGATCGCCTTGTCCGGCAGGAACCGGTCCGAGATGTACCGGTCGGCCAGCGTCGCGGCGGCCACCAGAGCGGCGTCGGTGATGCTGATCCGGTGGTGCGCCTCGTAGCGGTCACGCAGGCCCTTGAGGATCTCGATGGTGTGCGCCAGCGACGGCTCACCCACCTGGATCGGCTGGAACCGGCGCTCCAGCGCGGCGTCCTTCTCGAGGTGCTTGCGGTATTCGTCAAGGGTGGTCGCGCCGATGGTCTGCAGCTCACCACGCGCGAGCATGGGCTTCAGGATCGAGGCGGCGTCGATGGCGCCCTCGGCGGCACCCGCACCCACCAGGGTGTGGATCTCGTCGATGAACAGGATGATGTCGCCGCGGGTGCGGATCTCCTTGAGCACCTTCTTCAGGCGCTCCTCGAAGTCACCGCGGTAGCGGGAACCGGCGACCAGCGCGCCGAGGTCGAGCGTGTAGAGCTGCTTGTCCTTGAGCGTCTCGGGCACCTCGCCCTTGACGATGGACTGCGACAGCCCCTCGACGACGGCGGTCTTGCCGACGCCGGGCTCGCCGATCAGCACCGGGTTGTTCTTGGTGCGGCGGGAGAGCACCTGCATGACCCGCTCGATTTCCTTCTCCCGGCCGATGACCGGGTCGAGCTTGCCCTCGCGGGCGGCCTGGGTCAGGTTGCGTCCGAACTGGTCGAGCACCAGGGAGGTCGACGGGGCGGCCTCGCCCGCGGCGGCTCCGGCGGCGGCCGGCTCCTTGCCCTGGTAGCCCGAGAGCAGCTGGATGACCTGCTGACGGACCCGGTTGAGGTCGGCGCCGAGCTTGACCAGCACCTGGGCGGCGACGCCCTCGCCCTCACGGATCAGCCCGAGCAGGATGTGCTCCGTGCCGATGTAGTTGTGGCCGAGCTGCAGGGCCTCGCGCAGCGAGAGCTCCAGCACCTTCTTGGCCCGCGGCGTGAACGGGATGTGCCCGCTCGGCGCCTGCTGGCCCTGGCCGATGATCTCCTCGACCTGCTGCCGGACGCCCTCGAGGGAGATGCCGAGGCTCTCCAGAGCCTTAGCGGCAACGCCTTCGCCCTCGTGGATCAGTCCGAGCAGGATGTGCTCTGTCCCGATGTAGTTGTGGTTGAGCATCCGGGCCTCTTCTTGGGCCAGGACGACAACCCGTCGCGCTCGGTCGGTGAACCGCTCGAACATGCCCTCGTGCTCCTCACGTGCCGTGCGCCAATGAACTGGCGGGGCCAGCGCACGGGTATCGGTGATACCTGTGCTCTCTCACTCTATCGCCGTCGGGAGACTCTGCTGGGCCCTCAAGCCCTCTCGGGACGTCCTGCGCCGATGTTCTCCCCAACTTCGCACGCTCAACGCCTGTTCCCCACCCTTGCGGAGTACGCGCACAGCGAAATCCCCAGGGCCGGGAGCCCCGTCCACAGCCTGTGGACAACGCCGTCCCTCCTGTGGATAACTTACGCAAAGTCGGCGAAGAACGCGCGAAAAAGCAGAAGGGTCCGCAGCGCTGAGCGCTGCGGACCCCCTACGCCGGGCCGACCGCCTCAGCGGCCGGGACCCTTGGCGTGGAACTCGTCCACGATCTCCTGCGGGATCCGGCCCCGGTCGGAGATTTCCTTGCCGGCCTTCTTGGCCCACTCCCGGATGGCCTTGTTCTGCTCGCGGTCCGCGGTCGCACCGCCGCGGCCGCGGGCCGCGCGGCCACCGACGACGACGCCACCGCGCGCGACCTTGGCACCCGCGCCCACGTACGGCGCGAAGATGTCACGCAATTTCGCGGCGTTGGACTCGGATAGGTCGATCTCGTACTGAATGCCGTCGAGGGCGAACTTGACGGTCTCCTCGGCGTCACCACCGTCGAGGTCATCAACCAGCTTGTGAATGATCTGCTTGGCCACGCGCCGTTATCCTCCCGAACACAGGTTCTCACTCCACGCTTTTCCCCTGAACAATAACGCCCGCGATGCATGATCCGTCAATGGCGGGCAGCCGATTGCCGCGCGGCGATGCAAATCGTGTCCCGGTACGTCCTACTCCGGCCGCACCAACGGGAACAGGATCGTTTCCCGAATGCCCAGCCCGGTGAGCGCCATCAAGAGCCGGTCGATTCCCATTCCCATCCCGCCGGCGGGGGGCATTCCGTACTCCATCGCGCGCAGGAAATCCTCGTCCAGCCGCATCGCCTCGGCGTCGCCGCCGGCGGCCAGCAACGACTGCGCCACCAGGCGTTCTCGCTGCACAACCGGGTCGACCAGCTCCGAGTATGCGGTGGCCAGCTCGAACCCCATGATGTAGAGGTCCCACTTCTCCGTCAGCCCGGGCTCCGAGCGGTGCGCCCGGGTCAGCGGCGTGGTCTCCTCGGGATAATCGCGCACGAAGGTCGGCGTCTGCAGGGTGTGCTGCACGAGGTGCTCGAAGAGTTCCTCGGCGAGCTTGCCCGGCCCCCACTTCGGGTCGACGGAAAGGTCGTGCTTTTCGGCGTGCCGCTGCAGGCTCGCCAGATCTGTGTGCACCGTCACCTCTTCGCCGAGCGCCTCGGAGAGAGAACCGAAGAGGGTGATCGAACGCCACTCGCCACTCAGGTCCAACTCGGTGCCATCGAAGTGGGTCACGATGTGTGAGCCGGCGGTCGCGTTGGCGGCCTCCTGAATCCACTCGCGCACCTGCCGTTGCATCACGTTGTAGTCCGCATACGCCTGGTACGCCTCGAGCATCGCGAACTCCGGCGAGTGCGTGGAATCCATGCCCTCATTGCGGAAGTTCCGGTTGATCTCGAAGACGCGTTCGATGCCGCCGACGACGGCCCGCTTCAAAAAGAGTTCCGGCGCGATACGCAGATAGAGATCTATGTCGAGTGCGTTGCTGTGCGTCACAAACGGGCGCGCCGTGGCGCCACCGTGCAGCAACTGCAACATCGGCGTTTCCACTTCGAGATAATCACGCTGGTGCAGCGACTCGCGGAGGCTGCGTACCGCCGTCGCCCTGGCCCGGACGATCTCCCGGGCCTGCGGGCGGACGATCAGGTCGACGTAACGCTGCCGGACCCGGGTCTCCTCGCCCAGCGGGCGGTGCGCGACCGGCAGCGGACGCAGGGCCTTGGCGGTCATGGCCCAGGAATCGGCGAGCACGGACAGCTCACCGCGCCGGCTGGTGATCACCTCGCCGGTGATGCCGACCAGGTCGCCGAGGTCCACCAGGCGCTTCCACTGCTCCAGCGCCTCGGCGCCGACCTTGTCCAGCGAGAGCATGGCCTGCAACTCGGTGCCGTCGCCGTCGCGCAGCGTGGCGAAGCAGAGCTTGCCGCCGTTGCGGACGAAGATCACCCGGCCGGTGATGCCGACCTTGTCGCCGGAGGCGGAGTCGGTGGCCAGCTCCGCATACTTCTCGCGGAGCTCGGCCAGCGTCGTGGTGCGCTCGAAGCCCACCGGATACGGCTCGACGCCCTCGGCCAGCAGCCGGTCCCGCTTCGACCGGCGGACCCGCATCTGTTCGGGAAGGTCCTCGGCGGGGTCAACGGCTGCGGGATTCTGCTCGGTCACGGCACGACTCTCTGTGAATGACAGGTTTGGGTTTGTCTGCGGAAGGCGGGCGGGTCAAGTTCAAGGTTGCGAAAATCCTACTAAGGCCGGTTCAGACGTTCCGCTCATATACCATCCGCAGCCCGATCAGCGTGATCATCGGCTCGTGCGCGGTGATGGTCCGGCAGGCGTCCTTGACCAGCCAGGAGAGCCCGCCGGTGGCGATGACCGAGCGCACCTGGCCCAGCTCCGCGATCATCAGCTCGACGATCCGGTCCACCTGGCCGGCGACACCGTAGTAGAGGCCGGACTGCAGGCACTCCACGGTGTTCTTGCCGATCACCGAGCGCGGCTTGGCCGGCTCGACCTTGCGCAGCTGGGCGGCGCGGGCGGCGAGCGCGTCGAAGGAGATCTCGATGCCGGGCGCGAACGCCCCGCCGAGGAACTCGCCGCGCGCGCTGATCACATCGAAGTTCGTGGTGGTGCCGAAGTCGACCACGATCGAGGGACCGCCGTAGAGGGCATGCGCGGCGAGGGTGTTGACCACCCGGTCCGCGCCGACCTCCTTGGGGTTGTCGATGGCGAGCTGCACTCCGGTCTTCACGCCCGGCTCGACGATCACGTTCGGCAGGTCGCCGTAGTAGCGCCCGAGCATCGTCCGCAGCGAGCGCAGCGCCGCCGGCACGGTCGAGCAGGCGGCGACCCCGGTGATCTCCACCGCGTCGCCGGCCAGCAGGCCACGGAACATCAGGCCGAGCTCGTCGGCTGTGGACCGGGCGTCGGTCTTGATCCGCCAGTTGTGGACGAGCTTGTCCCCGTCGAAGGTAGCAAGCACGGTGTTGGTATTTCCGATGTCGATGCAAAGCAGCACCGTGGGAGCCTATCCAGGAAAATCAAAACCGTTCGAAGGTACGGGCGCCGGGCCCCACCACCGCGACACCGTCGACCACACCACACGGGTCCTGGTCGCGGCGCCGCTCACCCCCGGCGAGCGGCTCCAGCTCAGCGCGGGCGCAGGTCCATCGCGATGTCCAGGATCGGGCTGGAATGGGTCAGGGCACCGACCGACAGGTAGTCAACGCCGGTGGCGCCGTAGGCCTCGACCGTCTCCAAGGTCAGGTTGCCGGTGGCTTCCAGCTCGGCGCGGTCGCCGACCGCCGCCACCACCTCGCGGAGCTGGTCCGGGGTCATGTTGTCGCAGAGCAGGAAGCTCGCGTCCGCCTCGACCGCCTCCCGGGCCTCGGCGACCGTGGTGATCTCGACCTGCACCGCGACGTCCGGGAAGGTCGCGCGGACCAGGCGGTAGGCCGCCGTGATGCTGCCCGCCGCCAGCTTGTGGTTGTCCTTGATCATGGCCACGTCGTAGAGGCCCATGCGCTTGTTCGTGCCGCCGCCGACGCGGACCGCGTACTTCTCCAGCTCGCGCAGGCCCGGCGTGGTCTTGCGGGTGTCCAGCACGGTCGCCTTGGTGTCCGCCAGCGCGTCCGCCCACCGGCGGGTGTGGGTGGCCACCCCGGACATCCGGCAGAGCAGGTTGAGCGCGGTGCGTTCGGCGGTCAGCAGCGAACGGGTGGGGCCGGTGACGACGGCGAGCACGTCGCCGCGGGCCACCCGGGCGCCCTCGGCGATCCGCTGGTCGAAGGTGGCCGTGCCGCCGGAGGTCGCGGCGAAGACCTGGGCCGCGACCGGCAGGCCGGCCACCACACCCGGCGCGCGCGCCACCAGCTCGGCCGTGTCGACCTGGCCGCCCGGGATCGTCGCCTCGCTCGTCACGTCGCGTGGCGGGTCACCGAGGTCCTCGGCCAGTGCGGTGTAGACGACCCGCTCGGCCTCGGCCAGATTCAAGCCCGTCGTCATGCTGCGCCCACCTCCGCCATGCCCTTCTGGCCCTCGCCTGCGAGGCCCCAGCCAACCGCCCCGCCCGCCACCCGAAACCGGACTGAAGGCTTGTCGGGTGCGGCTGAGTGCCGCTCGGTGCAGTCGGTCATGCCATCTCCTCGAAGGTCTGGGTCAGTGTGCCCTTGGCGTCGATCGCGTCCAGCAGGTGCCCGCGCCACTCGTCCAACGCGTTCGGGTAATCCTCGCGCCAGTGGCAGCCGCGCGTCTCGCGGCGCTCGGCCGCCGAGGCCACCAGGGCGCTGGCCACGGTCAGCAGGTTGGTCGCCTCCCAGGACGCGTTGTTCGGGGTGCCGTGCTGCTCACCGAGGCGGGCCAGCTCCTTCGCGGTGGCGGCGAGCGAGTCGGCCGAGCGCAGCACGCCCGCCCCGCGGGTCATCGCCCGCTGCAGGTCCCCGCGGATCGCCGGGGCGACCACCCAGCCGGGCTCACCGGGCGGTGCCACCGGGTCGGCCTGCGCCGGCAGCCCCGCGACGATGTCGTCGGCGATCCGCCGGGAGAACACCAGGCCTTCCAGCAGCGAGTTGCTGGCCAGCCGGTTCGCGCCGTGCACGCCCGTGCAGGCCACCTCGCCGCAGGCGTACAGGCCCGGGATGGAGGTGCGGCCGTGCAGGTCGGTGCGGACGCCGCCGGAGGCGTAGTGGGCCGCCGGGGCGACCGGGATCAGCTCGGTCGCCGGGTCGACGCCGGCCGCCCGGGTGGACGCCACGATCGTCGGGAAGCGCCGCTCGAGGAACTCCTTGCCCAGGTGCCGCGCGTCCAGGTAGACGTGGTCGGCCCCGCTGGCCCGCAGCACCCGGTGGATGCCCTTGGCGACCACGTCGCGCGGCGCCAGCTCGGCCAGCTCGTGCTGGCCGACCATGAACCGCTTGCCCGCCTCGTCGACCAGGTGGGCGCCCTCGCCGCGCAGCGCCTCGGAGATCAGCGGCCGCTGCACCGAGGTCACGTTGGCCGTCATGAAGGACGTCGGGTGGAACTGGACGAACTCCACGTCGGTGACCTTGGCACCGGCACGCAGGGCGAGCGCGACGCCGTCGCCGGTGGAGACCGCCGGGTTGGTGGTGGAGGCGAAGATCTGGCCCATGCCGCCGGTGGCCAGCACGACCGCGCGCGCCAGGATGGCGCCGACGCCGTCCTCGCTGCCCTCGCCCAGCACGTGCAGGGTCAGGCCGCAGGCCCGGCCGTCGGCCGCGCGCAGCAGGTCCAGCACCAGGGCGTGCTCGACCAGCCGGATCCACGGGTCGCGGTGCACCGCCTCGTGCAGGGCCCGCTGCACCTCGGCGCCGGTGGCGTCGCCGCCGGCGTGCACGATCCGGTCGGCGCGGTGCCCGCCCTCGCGGGTCAGCATCAGCGAGCCGTCGTCGTTGCGGTCGAACTCCGCGCCGATCCGCATCAATTCGCGGATCCGGGCGGGGCCCTCGGAGACCAGGACGCGTACCGCCGCGGGGTCGCAGAGGCCGACCCCGGCGATCTCGGTGTCGAACGCGTGCGCCTCGGGGGTGTCCAGCGGATCCAGCACGGCCGCGATGCCGCCCTGGGCCCAGCGCGTCGACCCGTCATCGATGTTGACCTTGGTGACGACGGTGACGTGCAGGCCTGCCTCACGCAGGTGCAGGGCGGCGGTCAGGCCCGCGACGCCGGAGCCGACCACCAGCACGTCGGTGGTCTCGGTCCAGCCGGGCGCGGCGGCGGCCAGGCGACGGGGAAGCGCCGGAAGGCCGGCAACATGCGACATGCGCTCAGTCAACATCGCGCACGCGCGGAAATCACCGGTGGGGCGCCAAGAAGTGCCGGGCGTTACTGGTACTGGACCGGCATGGCCTTGGCGCCCGCGCCCTTCAGCGACGCCGTGAGCGACGCCGCGTCCAGCCACAGGTAGCAGCGCACGCCGCGATCACCCAGCTCCCAGACGTCGCTGCCGCCGGGCAGCGAGATCACGCCGGCCCGGAACTGCAGGTCGTCGTCGTCCGGCACCTGGACGTACGCAGCGATCAAGCTGCGACAACCGGTGTGGAACTTGTCCCACTCCTTGGCCGTGTCGGGGTAGCCGAGGTTCCGCGCCTCCCAGACCCCCACGAACTCCGCGTTGTGCTTGGCCGAGCAGGGCGCGGCCGGCATCGTGCCGATCTTGCCGTTCTTGTCCAGCAGCACGCCGTAGCAGGTCAGCAGCAGCGGTGACACCGGCTCCAACAGCGCGTTGCGGAGCGTGCCGACCCGCTGCACCAGGCCGCCGTCGTCCTCGACCGAACTGCTCACCAGCACCTCGCAGCGGTACCAGCGGGCGCCGCCGGCCCACGCCGCCCGGGTCGGCTGGGTCACCCCGATCCAGAGCCGGGCGGTGCGCCACGGCCCACCCACGTACGCGGTGGTCTTGGCATCGCAGATCCGGTAGACGGCCCGCGCGCCGGCCGAGTCCGGAGCCGGCGGATCCGGCGCCTCGGCGGCCGGGCTCGGGTAGCTGCCGACGTACACGGTCTCGGTGCGGTGCTTGAGCTTGCAGTCGACCTCCTCGTAGGTGTCCCGGGGCCCGGACACGGCGAAGTTGCCCAGGTGGCAGGTCTCGGCGCCGGGGATGAAACCGGTCGGTGCGCCGATCGCCGCCCAGCCGTCGGTGAGGTTCCCGTCCACGCCGGCCGGATTGCCACAGCCGGTGAGCACCGCCAGCGTGAGCAGGCTCAGCGCCGCCGCGACCGGCCCGCGCCGCGCACGGCGCAGCCGGGGCAGGTGTCGCATGAACCGAGCCTCCCGAGCGCCAGGCGATGTCCGATTTGTCGATCATATGGCAATCGGCTCGGCCATCGCGGCGCCTTCGGCAAGACCCCGTCAGGCAGCCTTCCCCAGCAGCACCTGGACGTTGTCGATCAGCCGGGTGGTGCCCACCTTGGCGGCGACGAGCAGCCGGGCGGGACCGTCCGTCGGGGCCGCGCCGAGCAGCGGGCTCGTGAGGGCCAGGTAGTCGACCCGCACGCCCGGCTCGTCGGCGAGGATCTTGCCGGCCGCCTCCAGCACGCTCTGCGCGTCGGTCTGCTCGGCGCCCTCCCGCAGGGCCTGCGACAGCGCGAGGGCCGCCGACCGCTGGTCGGCGGACAGATAGCGGTTGCGGCTGGACAGGGCCAGGCCGTCGGCCTCGCGGACCGTCGGCACACCGACGATCTCGACGCCGATCTCCAGGTCGTGCACCATCCGGGTGATCAGGGCCAGCTGCTGAAAGTCCTTCTCACCGAAGAACGCCAGGTCAGCCCGGGTCAGCAGGAGCAGCTTGGCGACCACGGTGAGCATCCCGGAGAAGTGCCCGGGGCGGCTCGCCCCCTCGAGGATCTCGCCCAGCGGGCCGGCGTTCAGCGTCACCAGCGGCGACCCGCCCGGATACATCTCGTCGCGGTCCGGCGCGAACACCACGTCGACCCGCTCGGCCCGGCAGGCCTCGACGTCGGCGGCCAGGGTGCGCGGATATTTGTCGAAGTCCTCGTTCGGCCCGAACTGCAGCGGATTGACGAAGACCGTGACGATGACGAAGTCGCCCCGCTCCCGCGCGACGCGCATCAACTGCCGGTGCCCCTCGTGCAGGGCTCCCATGGTCATCACGACGGACACCCGGCCGCTCGCGGCGGCGCGGGCCGCGGCGAGCTCTGCCCGGGTGTGGATGAGCGCGGTCATGAAGAGCTCCCTACGGTCGCCTGAGCAAGAACGTCCAGCAACGGGGCCGCGTCCTGCGGCCGCAGCCGCCCGGCGGCGATGGCCCGGTCGGCGGTGCGCCGGGCCAGAGCGAGATAGGCCGGTACGGACTCCGGCGCGAGGCGGCTCAGGTGCTTGCCGACGGTGCCCGCGTCCCCACGCGACACCGGGCCGGTCAGCGCGGCGTCGCCCAGGCTCAGCGCGTTGTCCAGGGCCGCGTGCAGCAGCGGCGACAGCACCGCGCCGGGACGCTCGACGCCGGCCGCACGCAGCAGGTCGGCGGCCTCGTTCACGAGCGTGACCAGGTGGTTTGCGCCGTGCGCCAGGGCCGCGTGATAGAGCGGGCGGGCGTCCTCGGCGATCCATTCCGGCACCCCGCCGAGGTCGGTGACCAGCCGGGCGGCGAACGCGCGGTCGCGGGCGGTGATGCCCCAGGCGATGCCGGGCAGCCGGTCCAGGTCGGCGTCCGCGCCGGTGAAGGTCATCGCCGGGTGCAGCGCGAGGCCGTCCCGGTCGCCCAGCACCGCGAGACCGTGCGCGCCCGAGGTGTGCGCGACGACCGTGCCGGGGCGCAGCGAACCGGTCGCGACCAGGCCGGAGACGACGGCGGCGAGATGGTCGTCCGGCACCGCGAGCAGCAGCAGGTCGGTGGCGGCGCGGGCGACCTCGTCGGCGGGCAGGATCGCGGCCTGCGGCAGGAGGCGCTCGGCGCGCTCCCGGGAGGCTGCGGAGACGGCGGCCGCGGCGATCACCCGGTGCCCGGCTTCGGCGAGCGCGGCGCCGAGAACGGCACCCACCCGGCCTGCCCCGACGATGCCCACGACCAGCGGGTTAGCGCGTTTTCCGGCGCGCTGCACAGCGCTCATAGAAAGATCCAGTCCTCGCGAAAGGGGTACCGGTCGATCGCAAGTATGCGCCGATGTAACACGCTCGTGACAAGAGCGTGTGAACAACTGCACGGCCTAGATTGGGGGGTGTGACGAGCCTGGGTTGGCGAGCGGCGATGACCGGCGCACTGTACGGACCGGGCGGCTTCTTCACCCGGGCCGCCGAGGGCCCCGCGGACCACTTCCGGACCAGCGTGCACGCCTCGCCACTGTTCGCCGGCGCGCTGCTGCGCCTGATCCGGAACGTCGACATCGCCCTCGGCCGGCCGAGCGCCCTCGACGTGATCGACGTGGGCGCCGGCCGCGGCGAACTGCTCGCCGCGGTGCGGGCCCTGCTCCACGCGGACCCGGCCGACGACCTGGCCCGGCGGATCCGGTTCACCGGGGTCGAGGTCGCCGCCCGGCCGGCCGGGCTGCCGGGTGACATCCGCTGGCGGCGGTACGTCCCCGAGCAGGTCACCGGGGTGCTGCTGGCCACCGAGTGGCTGGACAACGTGCCGCTCGACGTGGCCGAGGTCGACCCGGCCGGGCGGGCGCGGCGGGTGCTCGTCGACCCCGGCACCGGTCAGGAGACGCTGGGCCCGGACGTGGACGCCGCCGACCGGTTCTGGCTGACCCGCTGGTGGCCGGCGGCGCGACCCGGCGACCGGATCGAGATCGGCTGGCCCCGGGACGCGGCGTGGGCCGACGCGGTGGCGGCCGTACGGCGCGGCTGCGCACTCGCCGTCGACTATGGGCACGTGCGCGCGGCGCGACCGGCGCTGGGCACCCTGACCGGGTATCGGGACGGACGCCAGGTGCCACCCCGTCCGGACGGCAGCACCGACGTCACGGCCCACGTGGCCGTCGACTCGGCCGCGGCGGCCACCGGGACCGCGTACCGGATCATCAGTCAGCGTGCCGCGCTGCGCGGCCTGGGTGTCGACGGCGGCCGGCCACCGCTGGACCTGGCCCGCACCGACCCGGCGGCCTACCTGCGCGCGCTGAGCTCCGCGGGCGCCGCCGCCGAACTCACCGACCCGGCAGGGCTGGGCGGGCACTGGTGGCTGCTGCACGAGGTCGGCGTCGACCTCCGTGGGACGATGCAGGCATGAGCGGTGGGACGATGCTGGCATGAGTGACCTGCGGGAGATGACGGTCGGCACCGGGTCCGGACTGGACACCGCCGACATGGTGCTCAACATCGGCCCCCAGCACCCGTCCACGCACGGCGTGCTCCGGCTCAAGCTCACCCTCGACGGCGAGCGGGTCGTGACCTGCGAGCCGATCGTCGGCTACATGCACCGCGGCGCCGAGAAGCTCTTCGAGGTGCGCGACTACCGGCAGATCATCGTCCTGGCGAACAGGCACGACTGGCTCTCGGCGTTCTCCAACGAGCTGGGCGTCGCGCTCGCCGTCGAGCGCCTCATGGGCATCGAGGTGCCCGAGCGCGCGACCTGGCTGCGGATGGCGCTCGCCGAGCTGAACAGGGTGCTCAACCACCTGATGTTCCTCGGCTCGTACCCGCTGGAGATCGGCGCGATCACGCCGATGTTCTACGCGTTCCGGGAGCGGGAGACGCTGCAGGCGGTCATGGAAGAGGTCTCCGGCGGCCGGATCCACTACATGTTCAACCGGGTCGGCGGCCTCAAGGAAGAGGTCCCGGCGGGCTGGACGTCCCGCGCCCGCACGGCGATCGACGAGGTCCGGCGCCGGATGCCGGACATCGACAAACTGATCCGCCGCAACGACATCTTCCTGGCCCGCACGGTGGGCGTCGGCGTGCTGACCGCCGAACAGGCCGCGGCGTACGGCGCCTCGGGCCCGGTGGCCCGGGCCAGCGGCCTGGACATCGACCTGCGACGGGACGAGCCGTACCTGGCGTACGACCAACTCGACGTGCCCGTGGTGACCCGCACGACCGGGGACTGCCACGCCAGGTTCGAGGTGCTGCTGGACCAGGTCTACGTGTCCCTGGACCTCGCGCAGGCCTGCCTGGACCGGGTGGACCAGATCAGCGGCCCGGTGAACGTGCGCCTGCCGAAGGTGGTCAAGGCCCCCGAAGGCCACACGTACGCGTGGACGGAGAACCCGCTCGGCATCAACGGCTACTACCTGGTGTCCCGCGGCGAGAAGACCCCGTGGCGGCTGAAGCTGCGCACGGCGTCGTACGCGAACGTGCAGGCGTTGTCGACCTTGATCCCGGGCTGCCTGGTCCCCGACCTGATCGCGATCCTCGGGTCGATGTTCTTCGTGGTCGGCGACATCGACAAGTAGGCGCTACCAGCGGCCCGGCTGCTCGTGGCTGCGGGGGGCCCAGCCGTGGTGGTCGGCCATGGGGTCGGGGCCGTACTGGTCGACCCGGCTCTCGACCTGGCCGTATCCGCCGTACCCGTCATCGGGCTGGCCGTAGGCGCCGGCCGCCTGGGCGTCGCCCGTGGCTTGGCCGTAGGTGCCCGCGGCCTGGGCGGCGCCCGCTACTTCGATGTAGCTGCCAGCGGCCCGGCCGTAGGTGCCGGTGGCCTGGGCGTTGCCAGCGGCTTGGCCGTAGGTGCCGCCGGCCTGGGCGTCATCCGCGACCTCGGCGTAGCTGCCAGCAGCCCGGCCATAGGTGCCAGCAGCTTGGGCATAGCCAGCGGCTTGCCCGTAGGTGCCCGCGGCCTGAGCGTTGCCCGTGGCTTGGCCGTAGGTGCCGGCAGCCTGAGCATGATCAGCGGCTTGGCCGTAGGTTCCCGCAGTCTGAGCATGATCAGCGGCTTGCCCGTAGGTTCCCGCGGCCTGGGCGTTGCCCGGGGCTGGGTGGCCATAGCCTTTCATTTGGCCTGGGCTGTAGCTGTTCGCCTGCTCGGACCCGTTCGCCTGCGCTTGGTCGGCGCTGTCGTGGCCGTGACCTCTCGGCTGCTCGTGGGCGGCGTCCTCGTCATAGCCGTCGACCTGGTCGTAGCCAGTCAAAAGGCCGTAGCCGTTCGCCTGTTCATGGCCGCCGTTCCCGTCGGCCTGGCCGAAGCCATTCGCCTGCCCGAAGCCATTCACTTGGCCATTGCCGTTCAGGCCGCTGCCGTTGAGGCCATAGCCGTTCGCCTGGCCGTAGCCGTTGGCCTGGCCGTAGCCGTTGGCCTGGCCGTAGCTGGTAGTCAGGCGGTAGCTGCTCGCCTGGCCGTAGCCGTTCGCTTGGCCATAGCTGGTAGGTAGGCCGTAGCCAGTCGCTTGATCACCGGCCTGTTCCTGTTCAACCCGCTGGTCGTGGCCGTCGGCATGCTCCTGGCCGGTCGCCTTGCCGTAGCCGGTCTTCTTGCTGTAGCCGGACGCCTCGCCGTAGCCAGTCGCCTCGCCGTAGCCGGACGCCTCGCCGTAGCCGGACGCCTCGCCGTAGCCGGACGCCTCGCCGTAGCCGGACGCCTCGCCGTAGCCGGACGCCTCGCCGTAGCCGGACGCCTGGCCGTAGCCGGACGCCTGGCCGTAGCCGGACGCCTGGCCGTAGTCGTCGGCCTCGTCGGAGGCTGCTGGCTGTCCGAAGTCGTTCCGCCAGCCGTGGGCGGCGCCCTGGGAGTATGGGTCCGCGACCGACTGGTCTTGTTCGTCCGGCTGCGGATATCCGCTGTCCGGGGCGAAACCGCCGGAGTCTTCCTGGGTGAAGAAGCTAGACGCCCGGCCGCCGAAGCCGCCGGTCGCCGGCAGATCAGGGGCAGCGGAGTCGGCATAGCCGTCATCGCCGCTTCCGGTCCAGGACGCATCCCCGGTCCGGTCATAGCCGCCCCGCAGCCCATGTCCGGCGTCCTGGCCCTGAGACGCAGGTGTCTCGGCAGCGCCATAAACCTGAGAAGCAGGCGTAGCAGCAGCGGCATAGCCCTGGGCCACCGGCGAAACAGGAACGCCGAAGCCCTGGCCCGACGGCCTCTCGGGGGCGCTCAGACCGAAGCGGGCGATGTCCGTGCCCGTGTCGGGCGCCGCATGCCGCCGCGACGGACGCGGCTCGGCCGGAGGCCCACCTTCGGCCGCGCCATAGCCACCGTAGGCAGGGGCACCATGCTCGGCCGGCGCGCTGCGCTCGGCCCACGCCGAGCCGGACAGCCCGGGTCCGTAGTCATTGACCGCCCGCGACCCGCTCTGCGCAGCCAGGTCCGCGTCCGGGTCCGGCACGCCCGTTCCGTATGCGCTCTGATAACCGCCACTGCCGGCGGGCGGGCCGACTGCGGCACCGCGCTGGCGCGGAAGCGGCCCGGCGGCAACCGGCACCGATCCCAAAGCACCGGATCCCGCAGTCCCGGATCCCACAGCCCTGGCTCCCACCGAAACAGACCCCACAGAAGCAGACCCTGCCGAGACGGATCCCGCCGACACCGGCCCGGCTGCCGATCCAGCGGCCCCTGCGACTCCCGGTACCCAGTCCACCGAGATATGCCCCGCCGCCGGAGCGACGGACGCCGTAGCCGCCGCGGGCCGTCCGTTGGAGACCGGCGCGGGCTCGCCGTTCGCAGACCGCAGCCAACCAGGGCCACCGGTCCGGACCCGACTGGCATCGCCGGTGCGGACCTGAGCTGCAGCAGGCCGCCCTGGCACCCCGGCGGACGCCCTTCCCCCTGTCGAGTGCCCAGGATCGGCCATCGACGGCACAGCCGCTCCCGCGCGACCGCCTGTCGTATGCCCGGCCTCCGGTCGACCGGCACTTGCCGCCGCTGCCGCACCTACCGGCCTTGCGGGACCAACCGGCCTTGCGGGATCGACCGGCCCCACCGGACCAGCCGACGTCCCGGCACCGGCCGGCACAGCGGGACCGGCCGGATAGGCGGACGCCAGGGCACCTGCCGGCGCTGCGGCGCCAACCGGCCGGGCGGACACTCCAGCACTACCCGGCGGCACAGCACCAACCGGCCGAGCGAACACTCCAGCACCACCCGGCGGCACAGCACCAACCGGCCGGGCGGACACTCCAGCACTACCCGGCGCTACAGCACCAACCGGCCGAGCAAACGCTCCGGCACCACCCGGCGGCACAGCACCAACCGGCCGGGCGGACACTCCAGCACCACCCGGCGCTACACCACCAACCGGCCGAGCAAACGCTCCAGCACCACCCGGCGGCACAGCACCAACCGGCGCTCCAGCGCCAGCCGGCGCTCCAGCACCAGCCGGCGCTGCGGCAACGGCCGGGGGGAGCGCCATGGCCGGGGAGCCGGCCGCGCGCATCCGGGTCATCTCGTCCTGCAGCACCTTGACCCGGTGGCCCGCCGCGCGCCCGCTCGCGGCGATCTCCTCCCGGAGTTCGCCGCGCAGCGCTTCGACCTGTCCCTCGACGTTCGTCTCCGGCGGCACCGAGTCGTTGCGGATCAGCAGCGCGGCGCCGATCAGGACGACGCAGACCGCGGTGAGCAGCACGGCGAAGCGGATGGCGTTGTCGCTGCCGGCGAGCAGCACGACGAGTGCGGCGACCGGGGCCAGGCCGACGCCGGCCCAGATCAACACCGTGAGGAGGCGGGCGTTCTGCGGCGCCTCGGGGTCCCGGTCAGACATGGTCGCAGATGCTACCGAGAGTGGCAGCCGTCACGAAAAACGGCCGGACGCCGGGCATCACCCGGGTGGTGCCCGGCGTCCGGAACTTCTCAGCCGCTGGCCAGCCGACGATCAGCCGGTGATCAGCCGCCGGTCAGCCGGTGATCAGCCCGCCGGCTGACCGCGGTCAGCCGGCGGCGAGTGCGCCGTCCGAGCTGAAGACCAGGCCGACGCTGATGGTGCCCTGCTTGAGCCCGGTTTTGGTCAGCGGGCCACCCGCGTCGAGCGAGCTGAACTTGCCCGCCTGGAACTGGTATGTCTCGACCAGCCCCTGCTGGCACTTGGGGCGCTGCGGGCACTCCGGCGGACCACCCAGGACAGTGGCCGCACCCGAGCACTTGGCGGCCAGTTCGGACAGGGTCTTGACGCCGTACTTTGTGGAGAAGGCCTCCGTCGTGGCGAAGGCGTTCTGGTCCTGCGCCGGGGACGGCTTGCCGAAGACCAGGCCGACCTTCGCGCCGAGGGCCGTCAGGTTTGTCATCGTGGTGTCGAGCTGCGGCGAGGACGGGTCCTTGGCGCCCTTGCCGTCGACCTTGCCGGAGAGGAACGTCGCCAGGGTGGCGGCATACTCCGGGACCACGTCGATGTCGCCCTTCTCCAGGGCGGGCTCGTACAGCTCGCGGTTGCCGATCTGCTGGACCTTGACTTTGTAGCCCGCGGCCGTCAGCGCGATGTTGTAGAGCTCGCCCAGGGTCGCGTTCTCGCTGAAGTTCGCGGCGCCGACCGTCAGGTCGCCGCCGGGGCCCTTCTCGATGCCCGCGGCGATGTTGTTCGCCGTGGCGAACTCCTCAGCCGCCGCCTTCGACGACTTGCGGTCGATGTCGACGGCCTTGTTCAGCGCGATCAGCTTGGTCGTGTCGAGCGCCGCCGAGACCTTGTCGAGCGCCGCGATGAGCTGCGGCGACGACGACTTCTTGTTGATCGCGGGGACGACGTTGTCGGTGTTCTGCAGGTTTTTGTCATCGGTGAGGACGATGAGCGTGTCGCCGGCCACCGGGGCGCAGCCGTTGCCGGCGGCGGAGCTCGCGGGTGCCTCCGTGCCGGAGGAGCCGGACTCGCCGCAGCCGGCGAGGATGACGGCGGCGGCCACGAGGGTGCCGGCCGTCAGGAGCAGGTGTCGACGCATTCTGCCGCCTTCTGTGTCCCGGCACGGCCGGGCTGGCCGTGCCGCGTGTCCGACGGGCTGTCGGTGTTCGATGCCCGTGTGTTTCCGTTGTCGGCCCGCCGAAGGGCCACGTTCATTCCTACTCGGTGGGTGTGACAAGTTTCGTAACGATGCGAGACCATTACCCGGCCGGCGCGGCCGCAGTCGGTCGGCGGCGCCGGTCCGTCCGCAGCGCAGCCGGCGTCACCAGCCGCTGCAGGCCGGCGAGCAGCGCTTCCACCAGCAATGCGAGCAGCGCCACGACGATGCCGCCGGCCACGATCTGCCCGCCACCGCCGTTGCTCATGCCGATGCCGAAGCCGGCCGAGATGATCTCGCCGAGCCCGCCGCCGTTGACGAACGCGGCCAGCGCGGCCGTCGCCACGACCTGCACGGCCGCGGTGCGCAGCCCGGCCGCGAGATACGGCACCGACAGCGGCAGCTCGACCTGCCGCAGCAACTGGCCGCCGGAGAGCCCCATGCCCCGGGCCGCTTCCCGGGTCTCCGGGTCGATCTGCCGCAACCCGGTGTAGGCGTTGGCCAGCAGTGGCGGCACCGCGAAGACGGCCAGCGCGACGACCACCGGCGGCTTGCCGAAGCCGAGCGGGGTCAGCGGCAGGATGGTGAGCAGGGCCAGGGTGGGGATGGCCAGCGTCAGATTGGCGAAGGTGATCACCGCGCCGCCGCCCCGCCCACGGTGGCCGAGCCAGATGCCGAGCGGCCAGCCGATGACGCAGCCCAGCAGCACCGCCCAGAGGCTGATGAGCAGATGTTCCTCAAGCCGGTCGAGCAGGCCGCCGGGATTGGTCCAGTTGAGCGGGTCGTTGAGCCAGATGTATCCCTCGTGGAAGTAGTTCACGAGCTGCGCTCCCTCGCCCAGGGGGTGAGCAGCCGGCCGAGGCCGGCCAGCGCCAGGTCGAGGACCAGCGCCAGGCCGACGCAGAGGAGCGTCCCGGTCATGATCTCGGCCTTGTAGAAGTTGTTCCGGAAGCCGCCGAGGATCATCTCGCCGAGGCCGCCCTTGCCGATCAGGGAGCCGACGGTGACCAGCGCGACCGTCGAGACGGTGGCCAGCCGCAGGCCGGTGAGGATGCCGGGCAGGGCCAGCGGCAGCTCGATGCGCCACAACCGGCCGAAGCGCCCGTAGCCCATGCCGGCCGCGGCGTCACGGACCTCGGCGGGGACCTGGCTGAGCCCGGCCAGGGAGTTGCGGACGAGCACCAGCAGCGCGTACAGCACCAGGGCGATCAGCACCGAGGTGTCCCTGGTCGTGCCGACCGCCGGGGCGATCAACGCGAGAAGCGCCAGCGACGGGATCGTGTAGAGGACGCCGGAGAGTGCGAGAATCGGGCCGGTCAGCGGTCGCCACCAGTAGGAGACGACCGCGAGCGGCAGCGCGACGACCAGCGCGATGATCACCGCACGGGCGGTGAGACCCGCGTGGAACTGCAGTGCGGAGAGGATCTCGTCGGCGTTGTCGTGGACATAGCGCCAGGAGAACCACGGATTTCCCGGCCCGTCATCAGCGGGGGCGGCCAGGGGCCACGCAGGCGCCGGGGCCCTCGACAGGAAGGACATACGTGGACGCTACCGCGATCAAGGACTCCGGCGCTGGCCGGACCGCGGCGTCTATCACGCTCGAGAACGTCGGAAAGGTCTATCCGGACGGGACTGTGGCGGTCGGCGACATCAGCCTGGAGGTGCGGGCGGGCGAGCTCGCCGTGCTGATCGGGCCGTCCGGGTGCGGTAAGTCCACCGTGCTGCGCATGATCAACCGGTTGATCGAACCGTCCAAGGGCCGGATCCTGATCGACGGCGCCGACGTCTCGGCGCAAAATCCGGTCGAGCTGCGCCGGCAGATCGGCTACGTGATCCAGAACGTCGGCCTCTTCCCGCACCAGACCATCCGCACCAACATCGGGACGGTGCCGCGGCTGCTGGGCTGGGACCGCAAGCGGATCAAGGACCGCGCGGACGAACTGCTGGAGCTGGTCGGGCTCGACCCGAAGCGGTACGGCGGCCGCTATCCGCACGAGCTCTCCGGCGGCCAGCGGCAGCGGGTCGGCGTGGCCCGGGCGCTCGCGGCGGACCCGCTGGTGCTGCTCATGGACGAGCCGTTCTCCGCGGTCGACCCGATCGTGCGTGGTCGCCTGCAGGAGGAGTTCCTGCGGCTGCAGGAGGCGGTTCGCAAGACCATCGTGCTGGTCACCCACGACATCGATGAAGCCGTACGGCTGGGCGACCGGATCGCGGTGCTGGCCGAGGGCGGCCGGCTGATGCAGTACGCGTCCCCGTCCGATCTGCTCAGCAAGCCCGCGACGCCGGCCGTGAGCGAGTTCGTCGGCACCGACCGGGGCATCCGGCGGCTGGCGGTCACGCCGATCCGCGCCGCGATGCGCCCGGTCG
Organism: Actinoplanes sp. ATCC 53533; assembly: GCF_003947245.1. Lineage (NCBI taxonomy): Bacteria > Bacillati > Actinomycetota > Actinomycetes > Micromonosporales > Micromonosporaceae > Actinoplanes > Actinoplanes sp. ATCC 53533. The sequence continues at coordinate 82,095 of NZ_QHHV01000063.1, forward strand.
GGCAGATCGAGGAGATCGAGCGGCTGCCCACGGTCGACGTGTCGGGCACCCTCTACGACGCGCTCGCGGTGCTGTTGACCGGCGACTCGCTCAACGTCGTGGTGCTCGAGGACGGCAGGCCGGTCGGCACGGTGTCCCGCTCGGCCCTGTTCGACGTGCCGAACAAGGAGGCCGCAGCCACCGCCTGACGCGACGAACCCGCGGCGCGGCTACGGGCGAACCGCGACGGACCGCGGCGCACTCATCGCGCTACCGCGACGAACCGCGGCGCGACCGGAGGACGGGGAGGTCGTCCGGTCGCGCCGCGGCGTGACGCGGCGCGCGGGTGCCCGGCGGGGGCGGCCGGTCACCTGGCGCGCCGCGACGCGGGCCCGGTTTCGTCCGGCAGCGGCGGGGATGCCGGACGGCCGGGCCGAGAAGGCGTGATCAGTGGGTGCCCCGGCGCCCACCGAGCGTGGCGAGTCCGACGATCCAGCCGATGAAGAGGCCGTAGGTGGCGCCTTCCCCGGCGGTGCGGAACGCTCCGAGCAGCGAAGGGTTGGCCAGGAACAGCGTGGTCAGCAGCGCGGCGAAGCCGCCGGCGAAGATGTACGCCGCCCAGCCCGCGAAGAACTGGCTGAGCGTGCCGCGGGCCCGCGCGAGCTGAGAGCCGGGCAGCAGGTAGAGGAAGAGCAGCGTCAGCACGACCACCAGGATCGCCTTGAGGTCGGCGATCAGGATCGAGCGCAGCGAGTCGTCGGAGTCGAAGCGCCAGTGCGGCCACGCCAGCAGGCGCAGCCACCAGCCACCGGCGGTCTGCGGGTTGGTGTTGTCCTGGGCCCAGTCGGCATACCAGGGGCTGCCGAAGACCAGGACCAGTATCAGCGCGGCGAGCGTGCCCGCGCCGGGTGCGGTTTTGTAGCGGTTGGTGAGAGCCATGAACCCGCTATTTCCCAACGGATTCCGGTCACCAAACGCGCCAGAACTGATATCCGTGAATGTGATCCTTGCGGTGCTATCAGTGCTTTTGCAGGTAATCGATGAAGGCTGCCCGGAGCAACGGCTCCTGCTCCCCGTACCCGTGACCGGCCAGCTCACGCCAGAGCGCGACCGCTTCCTCGATCGTCGGCCCGACGGAGTTCGGCGCGCCGTCCAGCGAAGCCGCCTCGTCGGCGTCCGGCAGGTGCTTGACGACCGTCCAGAAGAACCTCAGGTCGCGGCGCTCCCGCGCCTTCGCGAAGGCCCGCTCACGCAGCTCCTCGGTGGGCAGGGCGTCCAGTTCGGCGAAGGTCGAGTCGGTCATGGGTGCCAGCATAGGACGGCCGGGCTGCTGCTCAACGGCCACTGCCCCAAGGTCCCTCGTCCCAGCGCAGCGGGCGGCTCTCCGGCGGCTCGGCCGAGGTGGACCACGTCTGCGGCATGTTCGGGGTCCAGGCGGTGCCGGTCGAGGCCGCGGCGTTCCAGTCCGTCACCGCGGGCACGAGCAGCGGGCGACCGTACGTCTCGACCAGCCGGGTGACGATCAGGCCGCCGCCGACGGCACAGGCCGCGATCGCGAACAGGGCGATGTCGAAATCGCGCCGGTTCGCGTAGTCCAGGAAGAGCGTCAGCCCGGCGACCGCGAGCAGGGTGCCGAAGATGCCGCCGCGCCGGCCGTACGCGCTGGTGCCGGCGAGCAAAGCCGCGCCGAAGGCGAGGCCGGTCCACTCCAGGCCGGTCCCGGGCCGGATCGGCCCGGTGGACTGTGCGGCCATCAGGACGCCCGCACCGACGGCGAAGACCGAGGAGAGCACCAGGGCGGCGAGCACCGGGAACACCGCGGACCCACCCGGGCGCCGGGCCGGGTCGTCGACCGGCCGCAGCCGCCCGATCATCCGCCGGATCGGCATCACGGTGCCCAGCGCGCCGCCGAGGACGGCCAGCAGCGCGAAGCCACCGAAGAGGTAGAATGCCTGGTTGGCGGGGTCGTAGTCGGCCTGGACGGTGACCGGTGCGGTGCGCAGTTGGTCGTAGACGATGACGCCCATGGCGGCGGCGAGCGTCGCCGTCCAGCCGGGCACGTGCAGCACGAGCACGAGGAAGGCCACGATCAGGCCGCCCGCGGCGGCGACGATCAGCGCCGGCACGACGGCCTGGACCAGGCCCTTGTCGCCGTTCTCGGCGAAGTGCAGCGATGCGCCGAGGGCGATCGGGCCGACCGCGAGATTGGGCACGCCGGCCCGGAGCGTCAGGCCGGCACCGAGGGTGAGCAGCCCGATCGAGGCGCCGGTGATGAGCAGGGTGTCGAGCGCCGGGCGGCGCAGGCTGGCCGGGTCGAGCCGGTAGAGCAGGTATGCGATCGCGGCGACCGCCAGCAGCAGGACGATCTCCCAGCCGATGTGGATGCCGAGCCGGTCGCGCCCGTCGTCGACGTCGCGCCGGCCCATTTCGCCGGAGGGCTCGACAAGCTGGATGCCCTCGACCTCTTCCGGGTCGAGGTCACGCCGCCGGGCCCGGTAGTCGGTGGCCGCGAGGCCGGTCCGGTACGCCGCCGGGTCGCTTTCGCCCTGGTCACCCGTAGTACGCCGATACGTGGTCTCGTCGTAGGCCATCCCGCACACCTCCTTCGCCGCCGGAACAGGATACGGAAATGAACTGCCCGCGGTTCAAGTCGCGAACCGGGGGCGATCAGGACCGTCTGCCCTGTCGGCCCGACTTCCCGCCGTCCTTCTGATCTGGCTGCTCCGGCACCCGGCAGGAGCGCTCCAGCCACAGCGCCGCGACGACCAGCGCGAGCGCGGCGACCACGCCGGCGACGGCGGCCGGGACGTCGTCGCGGGCGGCCTTGGTCGGCTCCAGCGCCAGCCAGGCCAGCAGCCCGGCGGAGAAGCCGGCGAACAGCGCACCTGCCAGCGACGACGCCTTGGCCAGCACGGCGAACCGGGCGACGGCCAGCGGGTCGACCCGGGGTGAACCGGACTTGTGCTGGATCCGCGCCGCAGTGTTCTGCGCGAGGATCGCCTCAACCACGGCCAGCGTCCCGAGCACGATGATCGGCAGCCAGGGCAGCCGGGGCATCTGCGCGTAGAAGGCGCTCAGCAGCAGCCAGCCCACCGCGGCGGCGGCCAGCCCGGCGACCACCAGCACGGACAGGCTGGTCGGCCGCATCGACGGATCGGGTGCGCCGCCGCCGGGGTTGCTGCTCACTCTTGTGACTCTAACGGCAGATCGGGCCGCGGGGTCAGTGCGTTCGCGTCGGCTGTGAGTTCCGGGCCGTTCAGCAGGTCCGTCACCCACCCGTGGCCGGGCAGTTGGGCATAGGGCTGCAGATCGAGCCAGGGTTTGAGCACGAATGCCCGCTGGTGCGCGCGGGGGTGCGGCAGCGTCAGCTCGGCGTCGTCGCTGAGCACCGGGGTGTCGTCCGCCCGCCATACCGCGATCACGTCCACATCCAGCGTGCGCGGCCCGAACCGCCGCGCCGGATCCCGGACGCGACCCGCGGCCTCCTCGACCGCCCGGGCCCGGGTGAGCCAGCCGGCCGGCTCCGCCGCCGGATCCACGACCAGGACCACGGCATTCAGGTACGCGGGCTGGTCGGCATCGCCCCAGGGCGGCGTCTCGTAGACCCCGGAGACCAGCACGACCGTCTCGCCCAGCTGCTCCACGGCACCTTTGAGGTACGCGTACCGGTCGCCGAGGTTGCTGCCCAGCGAGAGGATCGCCCGGGTCACCGGGCGCGCCGGACGGTGACCGCGACGTCGGCGAACTCGTGCGGGATCGGCGCCTGGGGCTTGTGCACGGTGACCGTGGCCGCGTCGACCCGGACATCCGCGAGGCAGACCGTCGCCAGCCGCTCGGCCAGCGTCTCGATCAGGTTGACCGGCTCGCCGGCGATCACCTCGGCCAGCCGGCCGGCCAGCTCGCCGTAGTGGACGGTGTCGGCCACGTCGTCGCTGGCCGCCGCCTTGGCGAGGGCCAGCTCCAGCTCGACGTCGACCACGAAATCCTGGCCGTCGCGGCGTTCGAAGTCGAAGACCCCGTGGTGGCCCCGGACCCGCAGGCCGTGCAGGGAGATGCGGTCGTTCACGGCGTGCCTCCGGCTGTCGAGCGTGAGATGCGCGGGCTGCCGGTGGCCCGCCACACCGCCAGGGCGTCGACGGTCGCGCGTACGTCGTGCACCCGGACGCCCCAGGCGCCGGCGGCCACCGCCAGCACAGAGGTGGCAAGCGTCGCCGCTTCCCGGCCGTCCACACCCCGCGGCACGCCGTCCGGGGTGGCAAGCAGCCGGCCGAGGTACGTCTTTCGGCTGGCCGCGAAGAGCACGGGGTGGCCGAGGGAGATCAACTCGTCCAGGTGGGCGCTGAGGGCCCAGTTGTGCTCGGCGTGCTTGGCGAAGCCGATGCCGGGATCGAGGATCAGCCGGGCGGGGTCGACACCGGCGGCGACGGCGTCGTCCACCCGCTCGCTCAGCTCGGCGCGGACCTCGGCGACGACGTCGTCGTAGTGGGCCAGGTCGAGCATCCGGCGGGAGTGCCCGCGCCAGTGCATGAGGATCCACGGGCAGCCGGCGTCCGCCACCACGGCGGCCATCCCCGGGTCGGCCAGGCCGCCCGACACGTCGTTGACCATCACGGCACCCGCGCCGAGGGCGGCCGCGGCCACCTCGGCCCGGGTGGTGTCGATGCTCAGCGGCACGCCGGCGGCGGCCAGCGCCCGGATCACCGGGAGCACCCGGGCCGTCTCGGTCGGACCGTCCACCCGGTCGGCGCCCGGCCGGGTGGATTCGCCACCGATGTCGATGATGTCGGCACCCGCCCGGAGCAGCTCGATGCCATGCGCGACGGCCGCGTCGACATTGGCATACCGGCCGCCGTCGGAGAAGGAATCGGGGGTCACGTTGAGAACGCCCATCACGACCGGGTGATCTTGCTGGGCCAGCAGGTCGCCGCTGAGCTGCGCGGTCGCTGCGCTACCGGTCGGATCGGTCACGGGAAGACGGTACCGGGCCGGGCTCTTTAGTACACGTGTACGATCGACCGTGACTCATCTTCAATCACGCCTTTACCTTGGGTAACGAATCAGGCAGCTTGTAGGTAAGAAGTACGGCCCGTACTCTTTGGAACTGGGCATCATTGAAGGACCGAAGAGAGCAGACGGGCTTTGGGTAGGACAGGAGCGCCCTGACCAGCTCACTCGACGCGGTGAGCTGGAAGTAGCACCATATGGGCGTTGCCGTCAGCGAGGCTTTACAACTGCAGTGTGCGCGGCGCCCTCACGCCGGGCACCCGGGAGGTTTACCGATGATCGCCACAGAGTTCGCTACGCAGGTCGCAGCGGCGCTGCAACAGGGCGCTCTGGCCGCCCCCGAGCCCAAGGGCATCAACACCGAGGGTGTCGTCACCTTCTTCGCCAGCAATGTCGCGCCGATCCTGCTCGCCGTGCTGGGGGTCATCTTCATCGGCCGGGCCAGCCGCGGCGAGATCTCCAAGGTGCTCACCAGCTCAGCGATCGCCATCGTCGGCCTCGCGTTCATCGCCGGCGCCGCGACGTTGTTCTTCGTCGGCGACTTCCTCATCAGCCTCATCTTCACCTGAGGCCGCGGGCGGACATATGCGGCTGCGCACCGATGACGACATCTACCGGGCACGCCTTGTCTACCTGGGCCCGCCCGGTTACACGCTGCCCATGCACCTGCCGTACGCGCAGTATGGGATGTTCGTCCTATTAGTGCCTTTGTTCGTGTTCCTGCACTACCTCATCACGTTCGAGATCGACGCCTTCCCCGCCTGGGAGATCGCGTTGGCCATGGTCACCACCTCGTACGTGTTCCGGCACGTCGACCCCGA